>NZ_LBKA01000258.1:0-259344 GCF_028128955.1 Bradyrhizobium sp. CCBAU 11386 | reverse complement strand
GCTCACCCTCACGCCACCGCCGCATCCGGCACGCGCGCGGCTTCCATCGGCAGCTTGCCGCGGATCAGATCCGAGGCACGATCCGCGATCATCATGGTCGAGGCGTTGAGGTTCGCCGAGATCATGCGCGGCATCACCGAAGCATCGATCACGCGCAGCCCCTCCAACCCGTGGACACGAAGCTGGTCGTCGACCACCGCCCACGTGCTGTCCGCCGGGCCCATGCGGCAGGTGCAGCCGGGGTGGAAGGTGGTGGTGCCGCGTTCGGTGGCGGCGGCCAAGAACTCGTCGTCGGTATTGATGTTCGGACCGGGGAAATCCTCGTAGGCGTAATAGGGCGACAGCGGCGCGGACTTCAAGAGGCGCCGCGCGAGCTTCATGCCACCGACGATGACGCGGCGGTCGAGTTCGGCGTCGAGATAGTTGGTCTGGATGATCGGCGGCGCAAACGGATCAGCCGAGCGGATGCGGACATAGCCGCGGCTTTCGGGGCGCTGCTGCCAGGAGGCCACAGTCATGCCGGGCTCGTCCTCGAGCTGGCCCTGCACGCCTTCCTTGTAGCTTGCGGGGGTGAAGGTGAGCTGCAGGTCGGAGCTCTCGGCGCTCTCGCCGGAATGCCAGAAGCAATAGACCATGGTCGGCGACAGCGAGAGCAGGCCGCGGCGCGTCGTGGCCCATTTCAGCGCCTCGATCCACAGCGAGAGACCGCGGCGAAGCTCGTTGATGGTCTTGATGTCCTTGACGCGCGCCACCGTGCGCGGCGCGTAATGATCCTGGAGGCCTTCGCCGACCGGCAGCGCGTGACGCACCGCGATGCCGTGCGCGGCCAGCAGATCCGGCGAGCCGATGCCGGAGAGCTGGAGCAGCTGCGGCGAATTATAGGTGCCGCCGGACAGGATGACTTCCTTGTTGGCGCGCACCTCCACCGGCGTGCCGCCGCGGCCGCCCTTGGTGTAGCGTACGCCGACGGCGCGCTTGCCCTCGAAGATGATCTCGGTCGCGTGCGCGTGGGTGTGCACATGCACGTTGGGCCGTTTCATCGCGGGCTTGAGGAACGCGGTCGAGCCGGAGACGCGCAGGCCGTTGTTGATGGTGCGCTGGCAGTAGGAGACGCCTTCCTGCTTCGCGCCGTTGTAGTCGGGGTTGCGCGGAATGCCGAGCGAGACCGCACCCTCCATGAAGGCCTCGCAGAGCGGATCGCGCCAGTCCATGGTGGTGACGATGAGGTTGCCGTCGCGTCCACGATAGGTGTCCTCGCCCTCACCGACCCGCTTCTCCAGCCGCTTGAAGTAAGGCAGCACGTCGGCATAGCCCCAGCCGCGATTGCCCATCTGCGCCCAGGTGTCGAAATCCATGCGCTGGCCGCGATTGTAGATGTGGCCGTTGATCGAGGACGAGCCGCCGAGCGTCTTGCCGCGCGGCGCGTAGATGCTGCGCCCGCCGGTGTAAGGCCCCGGCTCCTGCTGGTAGGCCCAGTTGATGCTCTTCATGTGGAAGGTCTTGATGAAACCCGCCGGCAGATGGATGTACGGGTGCCAGTCGCTGGGCCCGGCCTCCAGCACGCAGACGCTGGTGTTGGGATCTTCGCTGAGCCGATTGGCAAGCACGCAGCCAGCCGAACCCGCGCCGACGATCACATAATCAAATCTGTCCATGGTGCCTCGGCCGCTCAGCGCGGCTTGTCGTTGAGTTGAAATTCGAGATGCGCCTGCACCGTCGGCCATTCGGCGGCGGTGATGCTGTAGACGACGGTGTCGCGCAGCGTGCCGTTCGGCGCGACCTGGTGGCTGCGCAAGACACCGTCCTGCTTGGCGCCCAGGCGCTCGATGGCGCGGCGGCTCTGGTGGTTGAAGAAGTGCGTGCGGAATTCGACCGCGATGCAGTTCAGCGTCTCGAAGGCATGCCGGAGCAGCAAGAGCTTGCACTGCGTGTTGAGCGGCCCGCGCTGCGCGCTCTTGCCATACCAGGTCGAGCCGATCTCGACGCGGCGATTGGTGGCATCGATGTTCATGTAGGTCGTCATGCCGACGATGTTGCCGCCGGCGTCGAACACGGTGAACGGCAGCATCGAGCCCGCGGCCTGCAAGGCCAGGCGGCGGTCGATCTCCTTGCCCATGTTCTCAGGCAGGGGAATCGCGGTGTACCAGAGTTTTGAGAGCTCGCCGTCCTTCACGGCCTCCACCAGCCCCTCGATATGCTGATGCGACAGCGGCTCGAGACGGGCGTGCTGTCCACGCAGGGTGATGGGATCAGGCCAGGGCATTGTAGTCTCTCCTTACGTCATTGCGAGGAGCGAAGCGACGAAGCAATCCAGACTGTCACCGCGGACACATTCCTGGATTGCTTCGCTCCGCTCGCAATGACGGTCACTAGCACCGTTTACTTGTTTAGGAAATTGAGAGGCAAACCGCCGCGCGGCCAGTCCATGGCGATCAGCTCGCCCTTGCCTGACAGCGTGATGTAGGCGGTCTTCAGCCCGGGGCCGCCGAAGGCGATGTTGGTGGTGACGCGGTCGCCGGTCGGGACCTGCTCGACGAGGGTCCCATCCGGCGCGATCACCGAGATGCAGCCGGAGACGAGGGTGGCGACACAGACATTGCCGTTCGCCTCCACCGCGAGCGAGTCGAACATCTGGTAGCCGCCGAGGCCGCAGATCGGCTTGCCCCGTTCGCCGCGATAGATCGGCTCGCGCGGCTTGAGCGTGCCGGGGGCGGAGAGCTCGTAGGCCCAGAGCCGCCCCGTCGGCGTTTCCGCGATGTAGACCGTGTTTTCGTCCGGCGAGAGCCCGATGCCGTTGGCCGGCAGCACGCCGTGCACGACCTCCACGATCTCGGTCATGCCGGGCTTGAGGTAGTACATGCCGCCGACGTCCATCTCGCGGGCGCGACGCTTGCCGAGATCGGAGAACCAGAGGCCGCCGTGCCTGTCGAACACCAGATCGTTCGGTCCGCGCAGATCGTGCTCGCCGCATTTGGTCACGACGGTCTCGACCTTGCCCGATTGCAGATCGACGCGCTGGATCGAGCCGCCGAGATAGCCGTCCGGCTGCGGACCCGGCATGATCATCTTACCGGTCGGAATCCAGGAGAAGCCGCCATTGTTGCAGATGTAGATCTTGCCGTCGGGGCCGAGGGCCGCGCCATTCGGTCCGCCTGGCACCTTGGCGACGATCTCCTTGCGGCCGTCGGGATGGACGCGGGTCAGGCGCTGGCCGCGGATCTCCACCAGGACCACCGAGCCGTCCGGCATCACGACCGGCCCTTCGGGAAATTCGAGGTCGGTGGCGAGAACGCGGACGTCGGACATTTCGAGACCCTCCCGGCTGCTTGTTATGGCTTGCACGGGATGTCCGGCACGGGCCCCCACACGCAAGATTTGCCCGCGGTTATGACAAAGTCACCGGGACTTGCCAAGCAAGCGGGACGGTATGCCAGCGTTGCGCCGCAAGGCGCGATGAGGGGCACCGCGCCTTGCGTTGTCGTTTGAGCGCGATCTTTTCGGAAAACCGCTTCGCGCTTTGCGCTAACGCGGCCTTCGGGTCCGGATCATTCTACTGCCGCACCGGCAGCCATATCTCGAAGCCGCCATTGCCGGTCGCGGGATCGAATTTTTCGTCGTAGCGCTCGAAGTTCGGCGCGTCTGCGGCCTTCAAGCCGGAGGCCGGCAGCCACTGATTCCAGATCGTGTTGACGGTGCGCCGGATCGAGGCGACGTGGTCGGTGTGGGTGAACACCGCATAGCGCTGCTCGGGGATGCGGATGCGGCCGAAGCGGCGCGGCAGGTCGGAATAATCGCTGACTTCGACACCGGCGATGTAGTCGAAATTGCCGGCATCGTCGCCGTTGCAGCAGACACCATAGGCGACGTTGCCGACACGCGCCGGAATGTCTGCGACCTCCTGGTGGAAGCGGTGCCACATCCCCGGGATGATCGCGCCGTTGTCGCAGGAGATGCGTTCACTGATGCCGGCGACGAGGAAGGCCTTTGCGGTCTCGAAACGCGGCGGGGCGAGCGTGTCTGATAGGGTGGAGTCCATGGGGATCGGCTCCTGAAGCTTGAGATGGCCGGTGCACGTCGCGGCCCGCACCGCTTCGGGTGTGGTGCCAAACTGGTCGCGGAACGCGCGGGTGAATGCTTCGTGCGAGCCGTAATCCGCCTCCAGTGCCAGCGACAGAATGTCCGGCGCGCCGTTCGCAAGGCTGCGCGCCGCCTCGGTCAGCCGCCGCGCGCGCACGTAGCGCATCACCGGCAGGCCGGTGGCTGCGGCGAACGCACGCACGATGTGGAACCGCGACACGCCTGATATCGCGGCGATCTCGTCGAGCGTCATCGGCTCGGCCAGATGGCTCTCGATATACCAGAGCGCGCGCTGGGCTGGATTCATGGTGGTTCGGGCTCTCGTTCGAAGCGCGGCCATGATGCACGGAACGCCGCGGGCTTCGCTTGATCGGGATTGCTCTCGTGCCCCGGATGCGATCCGTAGGGTGGGCAAAGGCGCACTTGCGCCGTGCCCACCATCGATCGCGCTCGTCGCGCGGCATGGTGGGCACGCTTCCGCCTTCGCTCTTCGAGCTACGGCGGACAAGTCGCTTTGCCCACCCTACTTCGCGTCCTTGGCCGGCGGCGCGTCCTGCTTCTTCTTCAATTCCTCCGCGATCTTCGTCTGCGCGGCCTGGAGATCGCCGAGCGTCTTCTGCAAGCCGGCAAGACTCGTCTTCAACGCGTCGATCTGGCGATTGGCGGCATCCAGCTTCTGCTGGTGATCGAGGTTGAGCTTGGTGATCGTCTTCTGGAGGAAATCGACGTTGCTCTGGAGGCAGCTCGTGCGCCGCTCCATGGTCTTCTCGACGGTGCAGATCTCGATGCCGGGCACGTCCTGCGCGCGGAGCGGCGCGATCGCCAGCGTCGCGAGCAGCAACATCACGACACAAACGCTGGCGCTTCGAAACGGCATGCAGGTTCCTCGTCAAATCGATCACGGCAATGTGCGCTTTTTGCGCACAGCCGCCGGACGCTACCACACTCGTACCGCATTCTCGCGTTGAGCTTGGCCTGTTCCCTTTGGACGATCCTTGGGACAGGGAGCAGTGAACCGCGCGCGGGAGAAATGGGCGCTCTTTCCGCGGCTTTGATTAGGGGAGATTTTTGGAATGGCAACGCGCGATAGACGTCTGGCGGAATTCGACGGCGCTGGAGAGCCGCCACCTGGCTTGCCGGTCGAAGTGCTGTGCGAGGATCACAGCGGAACGTATCAGCTGCCGTTCGCCTGCCGCTATGTCGAGGGACGCTGGCAGAACCACGAGGCCGGCATCGCGGTCGAAGCGACCGTGATCGGCTGGCGCCTGCCACGCGTGAAGCACTCCGGCGTCGCCTGACGGCGGCTTTTGTTCCAAAATGCAACGGGGCCGCGCTCCGCCTTAACCTTCGGAACGCGGTTCGAACGAATCGCGTCCGAATCAGCCGTAAAGCCTTGTCCACGCCTGTTCACGGCTAGATGTCGATGCGGGTCTGTTCTCGCGCACAATATCTGCGAGACCGGCGGGCAGGTTCGGGCGTCGAGCCGGCGCCAAAGGTTAACGATGGACAGGGCGTGGCTCGCACCACGGCCCCAGGCGGTCCCCGCCCCCGAAACAGGCAGGGCCGAGCCGGGCCTGCCTAATATTCGACCTCGAGCTCCTCGATCTCGGCCGGCTCTTCCTTCGCCGCCGCGATCCATTCCACCATCTCGGGCATCGCCATGATGGTATCGGCATAGGCCTTCAGCCTCGGCTCGAGCTTGACGTCATAGGTCACGAAGCGTGTCACCACGGGCGCGTACATCGCATCCGCCATGGTGCGCCTCTCGCCGAACAGGAACGGGCCGCCCGACTTCTCCAGGCAGTCGCGCCAGATGAACCAGACGCGGTCGATGTCGGCCTGCGCGCGCGACCAGATCTTGAAGCCGGGGAAGTGCCCCTTCAGATTGACCGGCAGCGAGGCGCGCAGCGTGGTGAAGCCGGAATGGATTTCGCCGCAGATCGAGCGGCAATGGGCGCGCTGGACGCGGTCATCCGGCAACAGGCCGGCGTCCGGCATCACCTCGTTGAGGTATTCGGCGATCGCCAGCGTGTCCCAGACGGTGGCGCCCTCGTGCCGCAGGCACGGCACCAGGATCGACGACGACAGCAAGAGAATTTCGGCGCGCGCGGAGGCGTCGTCGGGCGCGGTGACGATCTCCTCGAAATCGAGCCCGGAAAATTTCGTCAGCAGCCAGCCACGCAGCGACCAGGACGAGTAGTTCTTGCTGCTGATGGTCAGTGTCGCTTTCGCCATATGGCCCCTTCCCTCACGCCTGAGACCGGCACGCCGCCCGGCCCGCGGACGTGCCCACTACCTGTGCTTCCCATGTGTACACCCCGCTTGAAGAGCAAGCGATGTGCCAGTTTTCCGGGCGATTTGACTCAAGTCTGGCTTCGATATTGCATGGCAACATGGGACAGGTGGGCAGTTCAGTATGATGTCGATGTATTATCAAGCCTTTCAGAACCAGATGGACCTGACGGCGCCGTGGCGGGCGGGCGCCTCGTCTGCGCTCAAATTCCTCAACCTGGTGCCGCAGGGCCTATCGGACCAGGTCGTCGGCCGGCTTTCGGCGGCGCTGGAGCTGATCTCGCGCTCCACGCTCACCTATAACCGCCCGGCCTATGGCATCGACAGCGTCATGGTGGGCAACCGCGAGGTCGCCGTCACCGAGGAGATCGCCTACGCGACCCCGTTCGGCTCGCTGCTGCACTTCAGGAAGCACGACGTGCCCGAGCAGCCGCGCATGCTGCTGGTGGCGCCGATGTCCGGCCATTTCGCGACGCTGCTGCGCGGCACCGTGAAGACGCTGCTCCAGGATCACGACGTCTACATCACCGACTGGCACAATCCGCGCGACATTCCCCGCAGCGAAGGCCGCTTCGGGCTCGACGACTACACCGATCACCTCATCGATTTTCTGGGCCAGCTCGGCCCGCGCCCGCATATGGTGGCGATCTGCCAGCCGTCGGTCTCGGCGCTCGCGGCGGCCGCCGTCATGTGCGAGGGCAACCATCCCTCGCGGCCGGCGACGCTGACGCTGATGGCAGGCCCGATCGACACACGGATCCAGCCGACCCGGGTCAACGAGTTCGCCAAGAGCAGGCCGATCGACTGGTTCGAGCAGAACCTGATCAACTACGTGCCGGTGCAATGCCGCGGCGCGCTGCGCAAGGTCTATCCCGGCTTCGTCCAGCTCACCGCCTTCGTCTCGATGAACCTCGAGCGGCACATCAAGCAGCACATGGATCTCGCCAACCACATCGCCAAGGGCGAGAAGGAGAAGGCGGCGACCATCAAGACCTTCTACGACGAATATTTCGCGGTGATGGATCTGCCGGCCGAATTCTACATCGAGACCGTGCGCGACGTGTTCCAGGAGCATCTGCTGCCGCAGGGCAAGCTGATGCATCGGGGACGGCCGGTGAACACCAAGGCCGTCAGCCGCATGGGGCTGATGACCGTCGAGGGCGAGAAGGACGACATCTGCTCGATCGGCCAGACGCTCGCCGCGCAAGACCTCTGCACCGGCGTGCGCGCCTATCGCCGGGTGCACCACATGCAGGCCGGCGTCGGCCATTACGGCGTGTTCTCCGGCAAGCGCTGGAACAACGAGATCTATCCGCTGCTGCGCGATTTCGTCCACGTCAATTCGTGAGACGCGCTGCGATCTTGCACCGCGCGCGAAAACCCGCAGCGAAGATTCGGCACCTCCACCCGGAACTAGCTCTCGACAAAAAGGCCGCCGGCGAGCTTCGCCGTCTTGCCGCTTCCGTCCGAGACCACGATGTCCCACGCACCGGTTGGTGCACTGAGGTCCATGGCGAGCGAACATTTCACGCCGCTGGCGCTCGACGTGACGTCCGTCGCGATCACCTGACGCTCATTGGAAACGGCCTTCACCTCCTTGACCGTGTCGAGCCCGTCGCCGGTGATCTCCAGCTGGGTCAGCACACCGCGGACCACCTTGGACGGATTGATCGACCGGATCACGGGTGTTCCGCCCGGCTTGTCCGAACCCGATTGGCTCGCAAACGCCGTTCGCGACCCGAAATAGAAGCTGGAGACCGCCGTCACCAGCGTGCCGATGATCGCCAGAAGCTGTTTTGCAAAATCGTCGCTCGCCGGATTCTGTGTGTCCCGGTATTGAACCGTGAAGGTCGTCTTGCCGGCGGTGTCGGTGATCGGCTGTTCGAACACGAATTGCCCAGGCAGCAAGCGGTCCCTCAGGTCCGTGCTCGCCTCCTTGGTCAACCCCTTCGCCTCGAATATCTTTCCGCGAGACGACATGCTGCTGTACAGGAAGACCGCCAGGATCGCGAACAGCAACACGAGGCTGAGGGCGATCACGGAACGAACCGAGCCTTCCGGCAGGCCGAGCGCTTGCGTCCTGTCCGTGAGATCGACGCCGGAGAACACGAAGGCCGTCAGCGCGAGCGTGACCAGCAGCATCATGACGCCGCTGATGATCAAAAGCGGCAGCATCACCTCCGGCGGGCCCTTGCCGGTGAACAGACTTGCGGCAACGCCCAAACAGGCGACCACGAGTAATATGACGGCCGTCACGATGATGACTCTCGTCAATCTCTTCTTCCAATCCAACTCCATGATCGCCTCGCAAATGATTGTTCAGAGTTATGGGCGCCGCTACGCAATCGGCATGTTGGCAAGGCCCTGTTCGAACAGCTGGGCTTCCTTCTCGCGCCGTGTCTGGAGGCCGGGCACGGTGGGCCAAAGCCGCTTCATGTGGCGGATGTCGTCCGGGATCAGCCGGAACTCCCGGTTCGTCATATGCGTCTTGATATCGCGCATCTCCGCATAGCGGGCGCCGGCGAGCGAGAACGACGCTCCGCGGTTATAGGCGAGCGAGACCAGGGCGCCGAGGCAGTCCCTGTCGAGCAGGTTGCAATTGGGCAGCGCGTCCTGGACCTTCTTGACCCAGCGCGGAATGTCGCGGTCCTGGAAGACGGACATCGCTGCGGTCAAGGGAACATCAACGACCGCTCCCAGCTGCCGGGCCAATGCCGATGCCGCAGATCCCCGGACACCCACGGCTTGCCCCAGCGCCTGGATCATCGGGCCGGGAATCTTGCCGGTCCAGTCGTTGACCAGATGCCCATCCGCATAGCCGACATCGTACCCGATGCCGATGGTGACGCCGGATCGCCCCCCCGGCCATGTCGGCTTGCGATACTTCTTCTCGTAAAACGCCGGACTCGAGACTTCGAAGAACACGATGAGATCGATCGCCTTCTGCGAGATCTGGTTCTTGGGATTGTTGGGATCCGCGGGAGCGGAGTCGAAGCCGGTCCGGACATTGCTTGGCTGGAGATCGAGCCAGCGGATCGTGTTAATGCGCGACGCCGGAAAGGTCGAGCGCTGCACCCGGTCGCTCTGGTTGCCGCCGAGCAGCTGGATGCTGTTGCCGTTGTCGAGAAACTGGACGCAGAAGCCCACATGTCCGCTGCCGTCAACCCCCGGCGAGGGCTGCATCACGACGACCGCGCCTTGCGGAACGACATCCGTCCGCACCGGCAGGCCCTGTCCCCGGCCGGCCCAGGTCACGGCCAGCGCCGAGTCCGTGGCCGGAATCGAGGCTGCGGCCTCCGGGCTTCCCGACTTCTGCATGCAATAGGCGACGAACGCCGCGCACCAGGGCGCCATCTTGCTCTGCGGGCCGAGACTGGTGGCTGCAAAATAGTCCTTCGTGATCACGTCGGAATTGTCGGCCTCGGAAATGTGCTTGGCTTCCTCCTGCAACGCGATGTCGAACCAGGGCGCTTCGGCCTGCTTGATCTCGGGAATGGCCTCCGGAACGAACTGCTTGATGAGACTGAACGCGTCCTTCAGCGCCTGATCGAGCGCAGCACCGGTCGAGGTGAACAGTTCGGCAACCGTCTTCGGTTGCAGCGCAGTTCCGAAGAAGCTGCCGCGGTTGGCGAAGATCTGCGTCGACTGCGCGCCATCGATACCCTTGAAGAAATCCGAGACCGGCCTGGTGCGACCCGCATCGTCGTCCACGGCGCCGAGCAGCGCCGCGGCCGTTTCCGGATTGGTGTAGTAGGCGTGCAGCACGTTCAGATAGCCCGGAATGAAGGGATCCTTCTCCGTGCCGCCCTTGGCTTTTTGCACGGCCTCGCTGATCGCCTTGGCATCCGCTGACATGGTGAAGCCGGCGGCGTAGATTTGAGTGAGCCAGTTGTCGAAGGCATCCGGCTGGCGAGTGACCTGCAACGATTTGTCCGCACCGGCAAGAAAGCGCTGCCATTCCTTCGACGATACCAGCAGCGGGCCAACCGTATCCGTTCCCGGGGATGGACCGACATTCACGATCTTGGTTTCGAGCAGAGCCCGCGCGATCAGGAAATCGGCAGCAACGTACCAAGGTGCTGTTGACGCAAGTTCGTTGAACGCGCGTTCGACTCCGATGCACGTGTCGACGAAGAACGCGGGAACGGCGACAGGTCGAGCACTCGTATCGGGGCCACAGTCCGACCTGGCGACCCAGCCTTTGTCCTCGCTCTCGAGGATCACTTCTATGAGCAGACCGCTCTCGTTCCCGGTCGACGTGACGGGATCGCCCGGGAGCAGCCGGGTGAGCCTCTCGCCACCAGGCGCCTTGAAGAAGTCCGTCATGTTGAGAATAATGAGCTTCATCTTGTCTGCCCCGGTGTCGGCGCTGGTGTCTGGGCTGGTGCCGGCGCTGGCGTCTGGGCTGGTGCCGGCGGCGCTACAGCGGCAGCCAGCGCTTCGTCGAAGTCGCGGGTCAGCTGATCCGACACGTTGATCCCATAGTCTCTCAGACTTACCGTTTTGCCGAGCTTCTGGCGTGCGAGCGCGATCTTTTCCCTCACAGGCTTTGTGAGGGCCGTTGGTGTACCCACCGGATTTTCGGGAATGAACCTGTCGAGATTGCTCCCCAGCGCACCGAACTTCGCTTGTGCGTTCGGCTTGTAGTAGACCTTCTCGTAATAGTTCATCGCCGTATCCGGACACTCTCCGGACGTCTTGAGTTTGCGTATTTCATCCGGACTCAGTTGCTTGCCTTCTCGACGAGCGTCGCCCGGGAGGACATAGGTCGCGATCTTGAAAATTCCGATTTCGGCCTTCGTCAATGCACCGACCGCGCCGTTGTCCGCCTGCGCGCATAATGCGCTTTGCAGCTGATTGAGGTCGCTCTGACCGCGGAGCTCCGGATTCTCCTTGGCCGCTATGTCCGCAAGGCCGGGAATCGGACCCGGCACGGGACGATCGATGTGGACGATCTTCTGGCCGGAGGTGATCGCAGCGACCGGAGCGTTCCTGGTCACCGTTCGCGGATCGATCAGCGGGTTGTCGCGCTTGATCGCGATGCCGGCGACGCCGGCCTGCTCGTAGATCGCGATCGTCGTGTTGATCTGCATCTCGATCGTCATCGGCATGCAGATGCGCAAATAGGAGCGCAGGGCGTACACGGCCTCGGCGCGCGTCACCACGCGTTGCTTCATCAGGCCGTCGCGATATTCCTTCTGCCGCGACAGCACGATCGACTGCACCGTGGAATGGTTGGCTTCCAGCAGCAGGCGCGAGCGGATGTTGGTGAACGTGTTCGAGGCGAGGCCGAATGCCAGCCCGACCATCGTGATCGGATCCGCGCCGACCCCGGCCACGCGCATCAGGGCCTGCGAGGTTGTTTGCAACGCGTTGATCTCGCTCAGGATCGGCTCCTGCGTACGCCGCTTGTCGTCGAGCCATGCGAGATAAGCGTCGCACCGCGCGTCGATGTCGTTCATGCCTGCTTCGACGACGACGCCCCAATTCGGCGTCACGCCGACCGGGCTACAGGAGCCGTCCACCATGGGGACCATTCCGGTCTGGCGGCAGAGTTCCGACAGATACAGATCCTGAAGCGCGGTCACCGTGGCGATATCGGGCCTGGCAATCTCGGTGCCGATGCCTTCCTTGTAATACTTCTGCTCCAGCGCCGGATCGCAGCCCGCCAGCCAGACCGTCGTGACCGACAGCAGCAGCGCAAGCGTCAATCGCCGACAAGCGGCGTGGCTCGTGATCGAGAAGCAACGGGACAATCCTGCTCTCAGCTTCATTTTGGCTGCTCGTCTGTCATTGGATCCGCGCGCAGGTCCCCGCCGACGGCGTCATTCAAACTGGACGTGACGACCGCAAATGCGCGCTGAACGTCATCGACAACCTCACCGCGCCGGCTGTTGATGTTGCGGACGAGCACGCGCCAGCGCCCGTGTTCGCCGTCGGCATCCTCCCGCCAGAAACGCAAGATGAAGACCTGATCCAGCCATCGTGATTGCAAGCTCATGCGAGGACCCTCGCACGTCTGATCCACGACAGAATCGCGCAATCGTCCCGCAACGGTCGCCGCCCGTTCTCGGGCGGATCGGCAATCGCTCCGGCGCCGATCACGGCAGGATCACGGCATAGGCGCCGCGCAGGCGCACGCGCGCCGCCGGCCGGGATCATCGGCGGACCGAAGATCCTCCTGGTACGACGATTTCAGACGACGGAGAGATTGTCTTCAGAACAGGGCGAGGTGCTTTTCGGTTCGGCCGACAAGCCGCGCGCGCAAATGCTGCACATTCTCAGCATTGTGCAAGTTCCTGATCTCTTCAATGAGGGCCCGCGTCGCCGGCAGCGGCGAAATTCCGAGCTCGTTGCGGATCAGGCTGATCCACGAATCGTAGTAGCGGAGCGCTTCTATCCGTCGTTCGCTCAACGCAAGCAGTGTGAGAAGATATCGAACGAGCTCCTCTCGATATGGATCAAATCGCAGAGCGTGGCGGGCAAGCCGGATCGCATCGTGGTCGTAACCGTCCAGCCCGAGCTGACGAACCAGCATGGCCGAAGACTGTATGAACAGCGAATGCAGCCGCTCGCGTTCCTCCAGTATCCATTCGGCATCCTCGCCGTCCAGAAATGGTCCCTCGTAGCGGTAGAGAACGCGCAGGACTTCCTTCATTTCCGGCGGAGACAACCCTGCCCCGGCCCCCTCGATGATCGTCGTCGCTGCTTGAAGAAGCGCCCAGGTATCGACATCCAGCCACGAAGTCCGCCGAAAAACCGTCTCCGACCCAACCGTTCGCAGGCCCTCGCCCTCGACATAAGCGGGAGACGACGCAAGCAGCTTTCTGATCCGCCACACGGCGGAAATCATCGCACGTCGGCCTCGCTCCGCGTCAAGCTCCGGCCAGAACAGGTCGATGAGCCGTTCTCTGCGATGCGGACGATCCGGGAAGGTAACGAGATATCCGGCTAGCCGACGTCCGGCCGGACCAAGATCCGACCACGTCTGCTCATCGCCGCTTCCAATACGACTCGAACCCAACAAACTGACCGTTAGCAAGGACCCCCTCCCCGCAAACGAAACTAACTATAATTTCCAACGACAATCCATTCAGCCAGAAATTGTATCATTGCAAGAAATCGACCTCTGTCAAGAGCGACCGATCGCCTTGACAAGGCATGTGCGGCCTGACGGCCCTTCATATTGCCCTGGATTGGGGTGCGGGTGTCTCCACAATCGATAACCCCAGTGTGGAGAGAACCCTCACCCCCTCGCACGGACGGACGGCCAGCTAGGGAAACGGCCCGCGCCTAATGCTCTTGCTTGAGCAGCTCTTTCGCTTCTTCGACTTCGGGAAGATTGCGCTCCGCATCGAATTCAGCGAGGAGGGGAGCGAGCAGTTCGAAAACCACGCCCGCTCGGCCATTTGCCTTGTGCAGGCGCGCAAGTCCGAGGGCGCTGCGCAGCTCGAAAGTCTTCGCCTGTTGGTGTCGTGCGATTTCCAGCGCTCGGTTGAAGGCATTTTCGGCCCCGGAACCGTCCGGAGGGTCATGACGCGACAAAAGCTCGCCCTGGACGCGATGCAGCTCGGCATCAAGCCAATGCTGACCGGATTGTCCCGCCCATGCGATCAGTTCGCTCAAGATTTCCAGCCCGGTTTCGAGCTGGCCCACCTCTGCATCCGCCATCGCGACCTGCATCCCCCAAAACGGTTCACAGAGGTAGCAGTCATTCTCGCGCAGCATGGTCCATCCGCGACGCATTTCCGTCAGTCCGTCCATTCGGTCGCCGGCACGCCACTTGGCAAGGCCATTCAGGTAGGTACCGGCGGCCACATATAGCGGCATCGTATGGTCGCGCGCGAGACCGAGCGCCAGGATGGTATCTGTTTGCTGCAACATGCCCCCGCATAGTCCGTCGAACACAGCTCGATGAACAAGCGCATTGGCCCGGGACAGCGCCCGTTTTTCTCCTGAAGCGCTCACCGCTTCGGCAGCGAGCCGGCGCGCGCGAGCGATGCTGCCAAGCGGCCAAAGCACCAGAGCAAGAAACCTCATGATCACGAACGGGAGATCCAGCGCCGAGAGCCTGAACGTCGCGGGATCCGGCTCGGCACCATAGATCGCCAGTGCCTGCTCAAGATGCGTTCTCGCGTTCAAGTAGTCGCCCCCGAACCAGCAGGTGACGCCGCCTGTCCAATGCGCAACGACGGCGGCCACCGGTGCGTCCGGTCGTCGCTCCGCGACACTCATAATGGCGTCCGCCAGCTCCCTCATCGGAGCAAGTTCGCCGTGTGTCAGGCAGGCATTGAAGAGGCCGGAATGGATCGGCGCAAGTTCAACCGGATCATTGATGTCGGCTGCGAATTGTCGGGCGCGCGTCCATGCGGCTACCGTTTCGGGGGCGCTGTGCCCGAGGCCGCCCCGTAACGCACGGCCATATGCGATTTGAAGATGCAACCTGCTCATCATCCGGCGAGGCTCATCAGGCAGCTCATCGGCAATGGCAATCGCCTTGCCGAGATGCGCAATCGCCTCGGAATAGGCCGAGCGCTTCAGCGCCTGCTGGCCCGCCTTGTGCCACCACTCGAGGGCGACCTCGTTCAGCCCAGCCTCGGTGAAGTGGTGTGCCAGAACTTCCGGCTCGGTCTCGGCGACGACCGGAAACTTTTCGCGCAGGACATCGCCGATGCGCGTGTGAAGCACCTGCCGTCTGCTCTTGAGCAGGCTCTCGTAGGCCGCTTCCTGAACGAGAGCGTGCTTGAAACTATAGTTTGCCTCGGGCGGAGCCCCGCGACACACCAGCAGCTCGGCCTCTTCGAGTTGCCCCAGCGCAGCGCTCAGTGTCAGATCATCGCGTCCCGCCACATATCTCAGCAGCGCGTACGAGAAGTCGCGGCCGATGGCGGCGCCTATCTGCGCCACCTCCTTGACCGGAGCCAGCCGGTCGAGCCGCGCCATCAGCGAATCCTGCAGCGTCGCGGGAATGGCCAGCGGCGGGAGCGGACTATCGAGGCGATAGCGCCCGGCACCTTCGACGAGCCATCCGGACTCCAGCACCATCTTGGTCAATTCCTCGACGAATAGCGGGACGCCATCCGTCCTGTCGATGATCTGCTTCATCATCTCGCGTGGCAGCTGGCGACCGACAGTCACCTGCTCGACCAGCGCCCGCGTGTCCTGCCGATCGAGCCGGTCGAGCCGCAACAGACTGACGTTGGCAAGGCCCGACCAGGAGGGCTCGAACTCCGGCCGGGATGTCATGAGCACAAGTATCGGCAGTCGCCTGATCCGGTCGACCGTGAGATCGAACAATTCGAGTGTCGTGGCATCGGCCCAATGCATATCCTCGCAGATAATCAGCAGGGGCTGCTCTCGCGCCAATCCCTCAAGCTGATCGAGAAGGGTGGCAAAGGTCTGGCGCCGCTGCTGCGCCGGGCTCAGACCGAGCGGCGGATAACGGTCGCCGGTTGGGATCGAAAGCAGTGCCGCAATGAGCGCTGTCGCCCGGGCGACCTGCTGCGTTCCAAGCGCCAGCATCGCCTCAAGCTTGTCGAGCTTTTGCCCGGGCGTGTCGTGCGAGCAAATGCCGGCCGCGCGCTCGAGTTGCGCGACAAAGGGATGAAGCGCACTGTTGGTGTGGTAGGGCGAACACTGATATCGCACCCGGCGGTGCACTCCCAACGCGGGGCTTTCGGACAGCGTTGCGACCATGCGCGACTTGCCGATGCCGGCTTCGCCGGAAATCAGCACCATCTGCCCTTGCCCCTGCCATGCCATCCGCTGGCGCGAGAGCGTGAGTTCGATCTCCTCCTTGCGACCGACAAAGCCGATCGAGCGCGCCGCGTGGACCGCCTCGAAGCGACTCTCCGATGCGGTCGCCCCCTCGACCGCCCAGACCGCGATGGGTTCGGATATCCCCTTGACCTCGCGGCGACCGAGGTTGCGAAAAGTGAAGAGATCACCAAGCAGCCGGCGCGTCGACGAGGCAACGACGACCGCTCCCGGTTCAGCCAGACTCTGGAGCCGGGCAGCGAGGTTTGGTGTATCGCCGACCGTTGCGTGCTCCTCTGACGCATCTCCACTGATGAGGTCGCCGACCACCACAAGCCCGGTCGCGATTGCGATCCGCAGCTCAATCCGTTCGTCGCCGCTCGTTTTGAGCTGTCTCATCGCAGAGATGGCGTCGAGGCCCGCGCGCACCGCGCGCTCCGCGTCATCCTCGTGGGCACGGGGATAGCCGAAATAGACGAGTATTCCGTCGCCGACGAACCTGGCTATCCTGCCGTCATAAGCGGAAACGACCTTCGCGCAGGCGACGCGGTAGGCCCGGATCACTTCCCACATATCCTCGGGATCAAGACGCGCCGAGAGTGCAGTCGAGCCGACCAGATCGCAAAACATGACGGTAAGGTGGCGCCGCTCGGCGTCGTGAGGAGGCGCCGGCGATGCGATCAGCGCGGCTGGATCGAGGTCGGCAATAGCACGCAACATTTTGCGGCGATGGCCTAGCAGGACTCCGAGCTTATCGAAGTCCTCGTCCATCAGCTCGGGGAGGACGCCCACGTCGATCCCATTTTGGGCAAAACGCTCTGCGTATTGCCCAAGCCCCAATTTCTCGAGCCACTCCGCAATCTGCATTGGCTCCACCGATCGTGTGGTTGGCGGTTAGCAGAATTTTGGACCACGGCGCGGGGACGATATCCCAACATCGCCATGATGGCACGTCTTGTTTGTTGCGCGATAATTTAGGTTACTCAGTACCGACACGGCTTCCAGGTGAGGTCGCGGCCCGATGCGAACAACTGCGCTACCAAAAATCGTCTGCACGCAGCGTTGGACGACAGAGGTTGCGATGAGCCATCACGACTCACTCCAGACCTGACGCCGAATCCAACGCCGCGGCCTGTGCTCACGTCGCGACGCCAGGCAGACGTTTTTCCGTGAGCACAGTTCCTTCATTGCTTGTCCATGCGCGCTTCGTAGTTGCGGGCCATCGTGCCCGCCGCAACTTGCAGCGAAGAACCAACCACCCAACAGCCGGCAACAAAGGCGATCAGGCCATTGGCGGGGTTTTGATCAAGGACAAGGATGCTGACGGACAGAGTTGCGGCAATCGCGGCGCCGAACGTTCCGGCCGCACTCATGATCTCAGCCGGCTCGAAACCGTTCCACTCTTCCGAGATGGTCGAGATCGACTTCCGTGCGACACTGCCGGACAGATCAATTCCGACATAATAGCTGAGAGCTCCGTAGAGCATCGTTATCAGCACGATCCAGCCGCTTTCAAACAGTCCGCCTTTCTCACGCAACAAGGTCGCCCCCACATAGAGGCCGCAAGAGGCCCCAACGGCTGCGAGCCCAATTCTTTCAAGAAGATGGGCCGACCTGATCAGACTGGAACGAGCGATCCGAAGATTGCCGGCGCCCCTTGTTAGGGAAAATGCGCTGGAAACTGCATTGCTTATCTTCATTGGGGTCTCCTTCTAAGGTAAGTAGCGGCCTGCCGGCCGCCCCCGAATAGAGGCTGCCTCGTGGGCCCGCTTTGCGATTCCCTTGATTCCAATTTCTGAAAAATCTGTGCTGAGTGATTGGGCTGGCTTGCTCGTGAGCAAGACGAGAGCCAATCCAAAGCTGCGAGCACGCGGCTGCGCAGGCATCGCATCTCACCCGTGCCTGCAGTTAGCTCCGGGTGCGGCAATTTCTTGCGGGATTGGTAGCTCGAGAAGAGAGTGAGGGAATATGAGATCGTTCACATTCCGCAGTTCCCTGTCGCTCGATCCGGTCACAATTTCCGGAGGACGAGTCTGCATCGTCGCATACCGGCGAGCGCGCGAGCGGGAGCTGAAAGGCGCGGTCAGTTAGCAAGCTGTCCGGCGTTTCGCCGACATCCAATCTATCTACACTTGCCTGCTTCTTGCACGTCAACTCATGAGTTCGGCCACGTCATCGGAAACGCACCGCATCGCCGCGTCTCAGGCCGACCACTCCTCGCCCCACGCCTGGACGACGTGACCGGGCGAGACCTCGCGATATTGCCGCACTGGCGGCTGGTAGTCCGGCGCGCGCACCGGGCTTTTGATCTCGTCGTTTGCGACCTCGCGCTTCGTGCCACGGCGCGCGGGGTCGGGCACCGGCACGGCCGCCATCAGCTTCCTGGTGTAGGGATGCTGCGGATTGCCGAACAATGCCGCGCGCGGGCCGATCTCGACGATCTCGCCGAGATACATCACCGCGACGCGATGGCTCATGCGCTCGACCACCGCGATGTCGTGGGAAATGAAGAGATAGGCAAGGCCCATGCTGGCCTGAAGATCGAGCATCAGATTGACGACCTGCGCTTTCACCGAGACGTCGAGCGCGGACACGGCCTCGTCGGCGACGATCAGCTTCGGCCCGAGCGTGAGCGCGCGCGCAATGCAGATGCGCTGGCGCTGGCCGCCCGAGAACTCGTGCGGAAAGCGCGCGGCCATGTCGGCGGTCAGGCCGACGCGCACGAGCAGGTCGGCGACCTTGTCGCGCGCCTGCGACGCCGAGGCGAGGCCGTTGGCCAGCAGCGGTGCTGCGATCGACGTCCCCACCGACATGCGCGGATTGAGGCTCGCGAACGGATCCTGGAACACGATCTGCATCTGCTTGCGACAGTCGCGCAAGGTGCGGCCGTTCATGCCGAGCACGTCCCGGCCGTCGAGCAGAACCGTCCCGCCGTCCGGCTCGACCAGCTTGAGGATGGAGCGGCCGGTCGTCGACTTGCCGCAGCCGGATTCGCCGACCAGCGCCAGCGTCTCGCCGGCGTGCAAGGTGAAGGAGACGTTCTCGACCGCGTGGACGCGGCCGGAGACCTTGCCGAACAATCCCGAGCGGATCGGAAAGCGCGTGGTGAGATTGGCGACTTCGAGCAGCGGGCGCTCGGCGATCGAGACCGTATCAGGCGTCTCCGTCGGCTCGTCCGAGGTGCCCGTCACCTTGTCGACGATCGGAAAGCGCATCGGCCGCGGACGCCCGTCCATGGAGCCGAGGCGCGGCACGGCGGCGAGCAGCGCGCGGGTGTAGGGATGGGCGGGCGCCGCGAAGATGCGCGAGGTCGCATCAAGCTCCACCGCCTGCCCGCCATACATCACCACGGTGCGGTCCGCGATCTCGGCGACCACGCCCATGTCGTGGGTGATGAAGAGGATCGACATCCCCTCTTCCTGCTGGAGCTCTTTCAACAGCTCCAGGATCTGGGCCTGGATGGTGACGTCGAGCGCAGTGGTCGGCTCGTCGGCGATCAGGAGCTTCGGCTTGCAGGCGAGCGCCATCGCGATCATCACGCGCTGGCGCATGCCGCCGGAGAAGCGATGCGGATGCTCGTGGAAGCGCGCTTTCGCGGCGGGGATGCGGACGCGGTCGAGCAGGCGGACGGTCTCGGCCTCGGCGGCCGCCCGCGACAGCCCGCGATGCTGGATCAGCGCTTCCGCGATCTGGAAGCCGATGGTGAGCACCGGGTTGAGGCTCGTCATCGGCTCCTGGAAGATCATGGCAACGTCGTTGCCGCGGATATCCTTCATGCTCGCTTCGGGCAGCGCGAGGAGATCGCGGCCGGTGAGCGTGACACGCCCCTCGATGCGGCCGCTCTCCTTCGGAATGAGCCGCATGATCGACAGCGCGGTGACGCTCTTGCCCGATCCGGACTCGCCGACGATCGCCACGGTTTCGCGCGGCGCGACGTCGAACGACACGTTGCGGACGACGGGGATCCATTGCCGCTCGCGCATGAAGGACGTGGTGAGGCCCGCGACCGACAGCACGGGCGCCTGTGCTTCGGCAATGACTTGGTCAGGTCTGCTTGCGCCGATGCTCATGCGAGTGTCCTAGTAGCCGCGTGCACGATCGACGAGCCCCGGCAGATCCTCGCCGCGGCGGTGACGTGCGATGACGTCGAGTACATAGTCGACGGCCGTATCAGGCGTGGTCATGCTGGCATTGTGCGGCGTCAGCAGGATACGCGGATGGCTCCAGAATGGATGGCCCGCCGGCAGCGGCTCGGGATCGGTGACGTCGAGGACAGCCCCCGAGAGCACGCCGCTGTCGAGAGCCGCGAGGACATCGGCCTCGACGAGATGCGGGCCACGCCCGACATTGACCAGGGAGGCGCCGCGCGGCAGGCGCGCGAACAGGTCCGCGTTCAGGATCCCGCGGGTCTCGTCGGTCAGAGGCAGCAGGCAGACCAGAATGTCGGCCTGCGCGAGGAATTCCGGCAACGTGTCCATGCCCGCATAGCAGGTGACGCCCTCGATCTCGCGCGGCGAGCGGTTCCAGCCGAGACGCGGAAAGTCGAACGCCTCGAGGCGTTCGAGCACGGCCTGGCCGAGCTGGCCGAGCCCCATCACGCCGACACGCCGCCGCTTCGCCGGCGTGATCCGGATCTCGCGCCAGACCTGTTGCTTCTGCTGGCTGATGAAGTGCAGGAGATCGCGATGCAGGGCGAGCACGGCCATGGTGACGTATTCCACCATGGTCTCGGCAATACCGGGCTCCAGCATGCGCACCAGCGGGATGTGCGCTGGAAGTTTGGTGGCGTCGAACTGGTCGACGCCGGCGCCGACCGAGAAGACCAGCTCGAGGTTTGGAAAGGTCGCCGCGATGTCGTCAGGCGGCACCCACGCCACGAGATAGCGCACCTCGGCGGGATCGCCGATGTCGGGCCAGAGCCGGAACGGCAGATGCGGCGCGCGCTCCGCGAAGAAGCGCGCCCACTCCGCACCGCGCACCATGTTGGCCTTGTAGAGAACCGTCATGCGGCCAAGGCCCTCAGAACGGGCTGACCGGCGCGAGCCGGCGGCCGTCGATCATGCGCTTGTGGCTGTAGGCCGCCGGATCGACCAGCGGCGTCGAGCCGGTCACGATGTCGGCGGCGAGCTTGCCGGCTGCGGGGCCGATGCCAAAACCGTGACCGGAGAAGCCGGTGGCGAGGAAGAAGCCCGGCAGCGCATCGACCGGCGAGATCACCGGGATCGTATCGGGCGTGCAGTCGATGGTGCCGCCCCAGGCTTCCGCGATCTCGATGTCCTTCAATTCGGGGTTGGACTTGATCAGCGACGCAAGCGCCGCATTGACCAGCGACATGTCGGGCGCGGGATCGCGCACGCGCTCGGTTTCGAACGGCGACGGCTTGTCGAAGCTCCAGCTGGTGCCGCGCGTGAGCTGGTCGAAGAACGACTTGCCGAACGACATCTTCAGCCCGTTGCGGCGATGCAGATAGGTCGGCCAGAAGGTGCGCGCGTAGCGGAACAGATCGGGCGACAGCTCGACCGTGCCGCGATTGCGCAGCGCCAGCGTGAACCCGCCGTCGAGCCGGCGGCGGATGCAGAAGAAGTCGGTGCCGAGCGCGCCCGAAATGATCTCCGGCCCCGGCGTGGTCCGGCAGGCGGTGGCGTTGACGAGACCGATCGGCAGCTCGATGCCGTGACGGCGGCAGAACAGCGACGACCAGGCGCCGCCCGACAGCAGCACGGATTGCGCGCGGATGGTGCCCTTCTCGGTGACGACGGCGCTGACCCGCCCGCCGGTCGTCTCCAGCCCGCGCGCGGCGCAGCCCTGATGGATGGTCACGCCGTGCTTTCGCGCGGCCGTGGCAAGCGCAGGCACCGCCATCGACGGCTCGGCGCGCCCGTCGCTCGGCGTGTGCAGGCCGCCGACCCATTTGTCGGCATTGCCAGGCAGCCGCTCGGCGACCTCGGCCGGCGTCAGGACGGTGGAGTGAACCTGCTGCTCGCGCGCGATCGCGGCCCAGCGCTCCCAGCCGGCGAGCTCGTCCTTGCTCTTGGTCAGGAACAGCACGCCGGTGCGGCGGAAGCCGGCATCGACGCCGGCGTCGTTCTGCATGTCCTCCCACAGCCGCAGCGCCTCACGCGCCAGTGGAATCTCCTCACGCGCGCGGCCCTGCTGGCGGCACCAGCCCCAATTGCGGCTCGACTGCTCGCCACCGACATGCCCCTTCTCGACGAGGGCAGCGGAAAGCCCCTTCTTCGCCAGATGATAGGCTGCGGACACACCGATCACGCCGCCACCGATGACGACGACGTCCACCTGCGCCGGCAGGCGTTCGTCGCTATTTATACGGTTGAGCGGCGGGGACATGGGGCACTCCTGGTATTCAGTTCGATCGAAGCTCGTCGGCTCGTCATGGGATGTTCATCCTGGGATCGAGCGCGTCGCGCAGACCGTCTCCGAGGAAGTTGAAGCTCGTCACCGCGAGCGTGATGGCAAGGCCCGGTGCAATCGCGAGCCACGGCGCGCTGGTGAGATAGATCTGCGCATTGTTGAGCATGTTGCCCCAGCTCGCGGCCGGCGGCTGGATGCCGTAGCCGAGATAGCTGACATAGGATTCGAGCAGGATCGCCTTGGCGACGTTCAGCGTCGCCGCGACCACGATCGGCGCGATCGCGTTGGGCACGAGCTCGCGGAACATGATCCGCAGGTTCGACGAGCCGAAGGCCAGCGCCGCCACCGCGAATTCGCGCTCGCGCAGCGAACGCACCTGGGCCTCGACGACACGGGCGACCGCCATCCAGGCGGTTGCCGCGATCAGCACGGTGGTGGTGACGAGGCCGGGCTCGGTGAGCGCGGCCAGTGCGAGCAGAAGGAAGATCGTCGGAAAGCACAGCACGGCGTCGACGAGCCGCATCAGGACCGCACCGACCACCCCGCCATAGAAGCCGGCGAAGGCGCCGACGGCGATGCCGACCGCCATCGCGATCACCATCGCGACGATGCCGATCGAGAGCGACACCCGTCCGCCCATCATCAGCCGCGCCAGCACGTCGCGGCCGAGCTCATCCGTGCCGAGGATATGCGCGCCCGACAGCGGCGGCGCGAACCGCTTCATGATGTCGATATAGGTGTCGTCGAACGGCAGGAGATATGGACCCAGTGCCGAACCGAGGACGAGGATCAGAATAATCACTGCGCCTGCGAGCGCGAGCCGGTGCCGGCGAAAGCGCCGCCAGGCGGCCTGGCCGGGCGCGAGCTGGTCGGTGGAGAGAACCGCGCTCGTCATCGCTAGCCCACCCGGATACGCGGATCGACGACCGCATAGAAGATGTCGGCGAGCAGCGAGCCGATCAGCACCATGGTCGCCGAGAACATCAGGATGCCCATCACCACGGGATAGTCGCGGTAGCCGATGGAATCGAGGAACAGACGCCCCATGCCGGGCCAGGTGAACACGGTCTCGGCGACCAGCGCGCCGCCGAGCAGCGTCGGAAACTGGAGGCCGGCCACCGTGATCATCGGCAGCAGCGCATTGCGAAGCGCGTGCACGGTCAGGATCCGCCATTCCGGCATGCCCTTGGCGCGCGCGGTGCGGATGTAATCCTGGTTGATGACCTCGAGCATCGAGGAGCGCATGAAGCGGCCCCACATCGCCGTCTCGACCAGCGCCAGCACCAGGGCCGGCGCGATCAGATGATGCAGCAGGTCGAGGAAGGAGCCGTCGCCGACGGTCTCGCGATTGCCGGCCGGGAGCCAGCCGAGCTTCACCGAGAAGATGTAGATGGTGACGAGGCCGAACCAGAAGGTCGGGATCGACAGCGCGATCATGGCGCCGACGGTTGCCAGCGTATCGAACAGCGAGTAGCGGCGCAGCGCGCCGAGCACGCCGATCCAGCAGCCGAGCAGCACCGCGATGATGGTCGCCGTCGCCATCAGCTCCAGGGTGGCGCCGAGATGCGAGGAGATCACGGACAGCACCGCCTCGCCGTCCCGATAAGACTTGCCCCAGTCGCCCCTAAGCATGCGGCCGAACCAGTCGAGATACTGGATCGGCAGCGGCCGGTCGAGGCCAAGCTGCCTGGTGACGCGATCGAGATCCTCCTGCGTCATCTGCCCGGAGACGGCAAACTGCGAGAGCGGACCGCCCGGCGCCAGATGCAGAATGGCAAAGCCGATCGCCGAAACGATCACAAGCAGCATGATCGCCTGCGCCAGGCGATTGGCGACGTAACGGGCCATCTCAGGCGATCCAGCGCGCCGGATTCATCAGGCCCAATACCATTCGCGCATGTTCCAGCTGTTGATCGACATGTTGATGTTGGGACGGAAGCCTTGCAGCCCCTCCTTCACGCCCTCGGCGATGAAGCTCTGGAACAGCGGCAGGATGGCGAGGTCGTTGCGGATGAGCTTTTGCAGCTCGCCGTAGGTCGCCTTGCGCTGCGCCAGATCGAATTGCTTGGCGCCTTGAGAAAGCAGCCGATCGGCCTCCGCGTTCTGGTATTGATAAGTGTTGTAGCCGCGGCCGCCCTTGGCGGGAATTGCACCGGAGCCGAAGCGCGGCGTCACGTCGGGGTCGCTGCCCAGCATGAAGTTCACGCCGACGATCACCGAATTGAACTTCGATTGCTGCCAGAAGTCGCCCCAGATCACGGCCGCCGGCATGTTGTTGACGCGCATCGTTGCGCCAATGGCCCGCCAGTCCTGGATCAGGAGCTGCTGGCACTGCTCGCGCACGGCACTGCCCGCTGTCGTCGAGTTGGTGAATTCGAGCTTGACGCCGCCCTTCTCGCGAATGCCGCTGGAGCCGCGGACCCAGCCCGCAGCGTCGAGCAGCGCATTGGCCTTGGCGGGATCGTATTTGTGCTGCGGCAACCCTTGCTGAAACGACCAGGCCTGCTGCGGCACGAAGCTCTCGGTCTGCGTCGGCAGGCCGTAATAGAGCGCATCGATGATCGCCTGCTTGTTGATGCCGAGATAGAGCGCCTCGCGCACGGCGCGGTCGGCAAAGGGACCGAATTCCAGGTTGGGCGCGATATGCTCCACCGAGGAGGTCGAGGAGACGAAGATCTTGCGGCCCTTCAGGGTCTTCGTCTCCTGCACGAAGTTCGGCAGGATGCCCGCGAGGCCCGTATAGTCGACCTGGCCGGTGCGGAACTGCGTGTAGAGCACGGTGAGGTCGGGAATGTATTTGAAGACCACGCGTTCGACGTACGGCCCCTTGCCGTGATAGCCGGTGTGGGCATTCAACTGGATATGATCGCCGGGCACGCGCTCGCCCCAGCGGAACGGGCCGGTGCCGACCGGCGCATTGTGGAACGGCGAAGCGTTCGGATCGGACACCTTCTCCAGGATGTGCTTGGGCACGATGAAGGTGAACGATCCCAGGATCGACATGTAGGGCGAATAGGGCGCTTCCATCCGCCAATGGATCTCGTCAGGCGCCACGACGGTGATGTCCTTGACGAGGCTATGGCCGACACGGCTGCGCGCGCGGAAACCGGGATTGTTGATCAACTCGATGGAGAATTTGACGTCCTCCGCCGTGAACGGCGTGCCGTCGTGCCACTTCACGTCGCTGCGGAGCTTGATCTTCCAGGTCAGACCGTCGGCCGACAGGCCGCCATTCGCGATGGTCGGAACTTCGCGGGCGAGGTCGGGAACGAAATTCCCGTCGGGATCGATGTACCAGAGCGGCGAAAACACCTGCCACCAGATGCCCTGATCGACCTCGATGCCGGGCATCAGCGGATGGAAGACGGTCGGCTCCTGCGACAGCGCCGCGATCACCTGTCCGCGCGGCTTGTCCGGCGGACTGGTCGGGCGCTCGCTCTGCGCGAAGGCGTTGCCTGCAAGGCTCCATCCCGCCGCGGCGCCGGCCCCGAGCTGGAAGAATTGACGGCGATTCGGAATGCCCAGATGCACTGCCCCAACGCCGAACTTGCCGGTGTCGCTTGCCATGACCCACTCTCCGTTGTCGCACGCGGCACCGTCTCCCGCGCCCCGAGACCCCGGCAAAGGGACAGGAGTGGGCTTTAGTGCTTCTAAATTTTTCAATCAAAAGTTCATCATGACTAAATACAGCTGTCAATCACATTGCTAGGATGCGCGACCTTTTCACTCCGACTGAAGCCTCGGACCGATGCGGTCCAAGGCTGAGATGATGCATGGGAGAGCGACATGGATGGTCGCGGCGATACCAACGGTCCGAAGGACACTCCAACGATCGAGGCCGAAGATGCGGTCGACCAGCGCCTCGGCGAAACCGTACGGCTGCTGCGCCAGCGCGCCGGCCTCTCGATCCAGGACGTCGCCAACAAGACCGGCCTCTCCAACGGCATGATCAGCCAGCTCGAACGCGCGCGCGCCATGCCGTCGATCCGCACGCTGCGCCTGCTCAGCATCGCGCTCGACGTCCCGATCTCCTATTTCTTCGAGACCACCGATCCCGGCGACGTGCAGCGCTACATCGTGCGCAAGAACAGCCGTCGCCTGCTGCGCCTCACCGCCAGCGGCGTCGTCAAGGAAGCCCTCACCCCCGATGGCAAGGGCCAGCTCGAACTCTACGAGCTCACGCTCAATCCCGGCGCCTCGTCCGGCACCGACTTCCTCCAGCACACCGGCGAGAAGGCGGGCTACATCCTGTCCGGCAGCCTGCGGCTGTGGCTCGACAACCAGGCCCATGTGCTCGAGGCCGGCGACAGTTTTCGTTTCCCGAGCATCGTGCCGCACATGTTCGACAACCCGACCCAGCAGGTGGCGCGCGTGATCTGGGTGACCACGCTGCGCCAGACCGATTCGCCTTCGGGTTGACGCGCGAGGCAGGCCGGGCCTCGCTTCGGGGACCGCCGGCCGCCCACGCCACCGGAAATTGCCCCTCGACGGAAACGCACGGAGTCTGTAGCTCACATGAAGCCGGCCCCCTCGACAGGGCGGGGCCGGGACGGTCCGCGGCTGGCGTCTTTGGTGTGAGCCATGAAACTCAGGGGGCTTGTGACATTTGCGATGGCCGCCCAGGTCGTCGTGACCGCCGCACTCCTTCTCGCCTCCTATGCCGTGTCCGGCTCCGCCGGCCCGCGGGGGTTCGGCATGGCCCAGCTCATCGCCCTGATGGCGAGCGGTGTCGTTGCGGTGCTGCTCGCGCATCTCTGCGCGCGCGCGATCGAGACGTCGCAGGCCGAGCGGGCCGCCGCGCAGCTGGCCGATCGGGCGAAGGCCATCGCCGAGAGCGCACAGATGACGCAAGCCGTCGTCAAGACCGCGCTCGACGCCTTCATTCAGACCGATGAACGCGGCATCGTCCTGGAGTGGAGCTTTCAGGCCGAAGCCCTGACCGGCTGGTCGCGACAGGAAGCCATCGGCGCCGACGTCGTCGACCTCCTCGTCGCCGAGCCGCTCCGCGCCGGCTTCAGGCAGCGCATGATGCGGCTGTTGCCGGAACTGTCGGATACGCCGATCGGAATCCGCTTCGAAGTGAGCCTGCTGCACAGGAACGGCGATGCGATCCTGATCGAGGCGTCGAGCACGGCACTCCTGCTCGGCGGGCGCACCATCATCAACAATTTCGTCAAGGACATCACCCAGAAGCGCGCCGCCGAGGAGCAGCTGATCCAGGCCCAGAAGATGGAGGCGGTCGGCCAGCTCACCGGCGGCATCGCGCACGAATTCAACAACATGCTCACCGTGATCACCGGCACGATCGAGATCCTTGCCGACGCCGTGAAGGACAATCCACCGCTTGCGACCATCACCAAGCTGATCAGCGAAGCCGCCGATCGCGGCGCTGCGCTGACCTCGAGCCTGCTGTCCTTTGCAAGGAAGCAGGCGCTCCAGCCGACGGAGATCGACGTCAACGAGCTGCTCGAAGAGCTCGCGAAGCTGCTGCTGGCGACGTTCGACAAGAAGATCGAGATCACGACGAAGCTCGATGGCAAGGTCTGGCTCGCGTTCGCCGACCGCGGCCAGTTGAGCTCGGCGCTGCTCAATCTTGCCATCAACGCCCGTGACGCGATGCTGGACGGCGGCAGGCTGACGCTGACGACGCGCAACGTGGTGTTCGGCGTGCGCGAGGCCGTGGCGGTCGGCGCCGGCTATGCCGGCGACTATGTCGAGATCGAGATCGCCGACACCGGCACGGGCATGCGGCAGGCCGTCCTGGAGCGGATCTTCGATCCCTTCTTCTCCACCAAGGAGGTCGGCAAGGGCACGGGGCTCGGGCTCAGCATGGTGTTCGGCTTCGCCAAGCAGTCCGGCGGCGGCATCAAGGTCGCGTCCCAAGAAGGAAGCGGCACGGTTTTCACGATCTACCTGCCGAAGGCGGAGGCGAGCACGCTTCGCCCGGCCGGCTTTGACGATCGCAAGGTCGTGGGCGGGCGGGAAACCATCCTTTGCGTCGAGGACGACCACGACGTCCGACACTACGTCACGGTCCAGCTCGAGGGCCTCGGCTACAAGGTCATCCCTGCCGCGAATGCGACCGAAGCCCTCGCCATTGCGGCCGAAGGCACGCCGTTCGATCTGCTCTTCACCGACATCGTGATGGCCGGCGGCATGAACGGACGGGAGCTCGCCGAGCAGATGGTCGCCGCGCGGCCGTCCTTGCGGGTCCTGTTCACCTCCGGCTACGCCTACGATTCCCTGCATGCGCAGGGCCGCGCCACGATGGGCGCGCCGCTTCTGAGAAAGCCCTATCGCAAGGCCGAGCTCGCGCGCATGCTGCGCCGCTCTCTCGACACCGCCATCGATGCCGTGGGCGACCCGATCCCGACGCCCTACTCGGTGCAGGCCGATGTCGAGGGTTTTCTGCGCAGGCAGGCGGCTGAAGACAACGGCACGACGCGGTCGCGAAAGTAGGTCTCTCACCGAGAGCGGGATGAGTCTCGGTTGAATCCACGGGCGCCCCAGAACTCGGATCACCTCTCCCGTAGGGAGAGGTCGGATCGGCATCGTAAGATGCGATCCGGGTGAGGGGTTCAGGTCTCACTGAGTGCCGCGGCCCCTCACCCGGATTGCTGCGCAATCCGACCTCTCCCCGTCGGGGAGAGGTGAACCACGGACACCTGCCCAAGCCTCACCACGCTTCAGCTCATCCTTCGCCGCAGCGTTGCCGATGGCGTCTCGCCAAATTTTTCACGGTAGGCGCCGGCCATGCGGCCCAGATGCGTGAAGCCGAGATCGAAGGCGATCGCGGTGATGGAGGCATCGGGCGCGGCTTGCGCGAGCCGGGCGTGCAGGCCAGCGAGGCGCATGTCGAGGAGCATCTCCGAGATCGACACGCCGAAATGACGGCGGAAGCCGAGCTGGAGCGCGCGGATGCCGATCCCGGCGGCACCGGCGAGCTGCGCAAGGTCGAGCGGCTCGCCGGCATTGTCCGCAAGACGGTCGCGCGCTACGCGGAGCGCACGCGGCAGACGCTCGGCTTGCCCCGAGAACGTCCTGATCGCATCCGACAGGCCATGACGCTGGCCATTGAGGAGGTGATCGAGCAGCGCCTCCCGCCAGTCGGCCGTCGCGACAGGTGAAAGCCTGCCGGAGGGACCAAGACGTTCGGCGAGCGTCATCAGCCCGGCAAGGCTGGTCCGCAAGGCCTGCCCGGACGGCGCGTCCAGGTCGATCACGGGATCGAACTCGACCGTGCCTGCCACCCTCCCCGACAAAGCCGCGGCGCGCTGCTCGACCACGCGGCGGTCAAGCAACAGGATCACCTGGGCACAGTCGCTCCACATCATCCGGGTCGGGATCGTCGGCGACAGCAGCGACGCCGTCCGGTCCGGCACGGCATCGAATTCGCCGGCGCCGGCCCGAATGCGGGCGGTGCCCGTGAGCGGGACCTGCACGAGGAAGAAGCGCTCGAGGCAGCCGGGATCGATGCTGACCGATCCGCCATAGGCAACATAGTTGATGGAAAAGCCGTCGAATGCCGCGCAATTGTGCCGGGCGGAGAAGCCGGCCGCCCGCGCCTGTGCCGGCTTGAGATCATGCGGACAGAAGATGCGTCCGATCTGCTCGGCCGCCTCGTCGACATCATCAGTGGCGACGCGGGCGAAGTCCGCAAGCCGTTCTGCTGCGGACGCACTTGCGCTCATTTCCAGCACGGCTGCGGACATCGTCGACCACGCTTCGCCTCACGGAATTGCTTTAAGCCTATAATAGTTCCCCGGACGCGGAAAGGGCCGCTTCGCAAAATCGTCGTGCTGCATGGCAAAAGCTCCATCCGGATTCGTTTAGCGGATAGACAGGCAGCCGGTCGCTGGCCGAAGCTCCATCCTCGCCGGAATCCATGAGGAGCGAGCCATGACTGCACTCGAAAAGGGCATAACCGCTGTCGGCACTGGCTATGGCGGCAAGAGCTGGAACATCCTTGGCCAGGTCTATTTCCCCAAGGCCGTCACCGACTCCACCTTCGCGTTCGAGACCAACAGCGATCCCGGCCAGTTTGTGCCGGTGCACATCCATCCGACCCAGGACGAGTTCATCCTGGTGCAGGAAGGCACGCTTGATCTCAAGCTCGACGGCCAATGGGTCAAGGCCCATGCCGGCGACCTCGTGCGCATGCCGCGCGGCATTCCGCACGGCTATTTCAACAAATCCGACAAGCCGTGCCGCGCGCTGTTCTGGGTCTCGCCGATGCAGAAGCTGGAGGCGCTGTTCAACCAGCTCCACAATCTGACCGACCCAGCCGAAGTCGTGCGCATCTCGGCGCTGCACGAGGTCGACTTCCTGCCGCCCGAGGCCAACGACTAAAGCGCGATCGTCGCGCTTTAGTTGTTGTTTGAGCATGGTCTTTTCGGAAAACCGCTTCACACTTTTCCGGATCATGCTCGAGGCGGCCGCCTCACCGTTCACTTTCATCTGCTTGCAGGTCCGCCGGCCGCGCATCGCGGCCGAGCGTGGCCGCTTGCGCGCGAAACACCCTGATTGCGAGCAATCCCATGGTCAGTCCCAAGCATGTTTGCGTGATCGGCGCCGGAGTCTCCGGTCTTGCCGCCGCAAAGGCATTCTCCACCCGCGGCCACCGCGTCACCATTCTCGAGCGCAGCCCCGATCTCGGCGGCGTCTGGGAGCCGGCGCGTTCCTATCCTGACGTGCAGACCCAGAGCCCGAAGGATCTCTACCGCTACACCGATCGCGCCATGCCGGACGCCTATCCGGAATGGCCGACCGGGCCGCAGGTCCATGCCTATCTCGCCGATTACGCCAGGAGCTTCGGCCTCGACGGCATGCTGCGCCTCGACACCGAGGTCGCCGGCATGGCGCGCCGCGCCGACGGGAAGCCGGGCTGGACGCTCGCGCTGACGAACAAGGACGGCACGACGACGAACGAGGATTTCGATTTCGTCGCGGTCTGCACCGGGCAGTTCAACGAACCGCGCGAGCTGCATTGCCCGGGCGAGGACGGCTTCCTGGCGCAGGGCGGCCAGATCCTGCATTCGTCGAAATACAGCGATCCCGCGCTGGCGAAAGGACGCCGCGTCGTCGTGCTCGGCGGCTCGAAATCGGCGACCGACATCGCGGTGAACGCGGTGAAGTCAGGTGCACGCGAGGTCACCATCGTGATGCGTGAGCCGGTCTGGCGCATCCCTTATTTCATCGGCGGCCTCGTGAACTTCAAGCGCATCCTCTACATCCGCGCGCAGGAGGAGATGTTTCCGGGCTGGGGCATGAGCGCGATGGCGCGGCTCGCACACCGCATCGCAGCGCCGCTGGTCTGGGCGAACTGGCGCGGGCTGGAGAGCCTATTGAAGGCCCAGCTCAAGCTTGGCCGGTGCAAGATGGTGCCGAAAGAGCGGATCGAGGACGGCGTCAACTGCTCGGTGCCGATCGCAACGCCGGGCTTCTATCCGATGGTCGCGGACGGCCGCATCAAGGCGGTGTTCGGCACGTTCGATCATTACGAAGGCGACAGCATCGTGATGAGCGGCGGCGAGCGCATCAGTGCCGACGTCGCGGTGCTCGCGATCGGCTACAAGCTCGGCGTGCCGTTCCTGCCTGCAGCCTATCAACAGAAACTGGTCGACGCCGACGGGCAGTACCGGCTCTATCGGCTGATCGCCAACCCCGATCTGCCGGAGCTCGGTTTCGTCGGCTTCAACTCCTCGTTCTGCACCGTGCTCTGCGCCGACCTCGCCGCCAACTGGCTGGTGCGCTACGCCGACGGCCAGCTCGCCAACCAGCCGACGGCGCAACAGATGCGCGACAACATCGAGATGATGCTGCACTTCAAGCGCGTCGAGCGGCCGGCCGCCGGCGTCTATGGCGGCTTGTGCGTCGCGCCCTATCACTACCGCCATTTCGACGAGCTCATGGCCGATATCGGCGCCAAGAACCAGAGGCGCGGCGGGCTCGCCGGACACTTCCAGCCGCCGGATGCGGATGCCTATGCGAAGTTCCTGGCGACGGCGCCGGATTACCGGGCCACAGCGTAGGGTCGGACAACCCGGGCTGAGCGGGATTTGCAACTCGCCAGTCCGCGCGTTTGATGTTTACGATCCCCATGACCGACGAATCTCCGGCACATGGGAACCCGTCATGGGACTACGATGTCACGCCGCCGCAGCCATGGCGGTGCTTGGGCTGATCCTCACGACGTTTGCGGTCAGCCAGGCACAAACGCTTAACGCAAAGCAATCGGAGGCGCTTGCGACCTACGATCGCGCGCTCGGCGATTTCAAATCCATCCTGGCCGAGCGGCGCCGACAGATCGAGGCGAAGGAGCCGCTGCCGAATTTGCCGGGACAGGCGCTCTATCTGGCACGCGTCGCTGTCATCAGCAGCTACAAGGATCTCACCGACGCCATGCCGTCGCGGATCGGCAAGCCCAACAAGTTCGAGATTCCGCCGGCCTATTTCGATGCCGCGATCGAGCCGCTGGTCGACGAATACGCTGGGCTGTTCGAGATCATGGAGGCGCCGCCCGCCGGCGCGCAGAACTCGCCGACGCCGTTCAAGGACGTCGTCGATCTCGCGGTCGCGATTGCGCGCGCGAAGGGTCTTGCACCTGAACACGCCGAAGCTGCGGGCCGCATCAGCCTCGGGCTGTTCTTTGCGGAGACGAACGGCAAGCAGAACGTCCGCAACGGGCGCTCGAACACCTATATGGGCAGCTTTCAGACCGGCCCCTCCGAAGACCGCAACGGCCGCAGGAAATGGGAGGCGATCAAGGGAGAGATCGCGGCGGCCGATCCCGAATTGAACGCGCGCGACGACAGGGAAGAGGCGCGCGCCCGCGGCACCGATCACCGCTTCAACCACTGGACCAACGTGCGCGACGGCCTGATGAACGCGCATGCGGATGTCTTCCGGGAAATCCCGGGAATCGTGAAAACGCTGCCCGACCCGATCGACCAGATGAAGCTGTTCGAGCTGATCCAGATCGTCCCCACCCCGACGCGGTCCGCGCTCAAATCGGGCGATCTCCTGAACTACCGGGTGTCCAGCCCGACGATCATGAGGCACCTGCGCAACAACAGCATCTTCGCCTTTGGACAGGCCGACAGGTCGCGCAGCTCGGCAAGCTTCCGCGAGATCCTCGCTGCGATGTGGCTGTTCAACCGCAAGTTCGAGCGCGCGATGGCGAAATATGCGGAGATCAGGGCGCACTGAGCGACCGGTTGCAACCTGCCCTGCGCCGCCTGCCCTATTCGGTGCGGATCGGCGAGTCCTTCAGGCCGTTGTTGTCATAGGCCTTGCGCAAGGTGCCGTTCGTCGTGGCTTCCGTCATGAACTTCGTCACGAACGCCAATGCCTGGCTGTGGCCGAGCGGCACGGCGACGGCCGTCACCGTCTTCTTGAACGTCTCGTCCAGCACTTTTGCACCGGGAATCTTCTGCGCCATCTTGTTGAGCTGGTCCCGCGACAGCGCGAAGGCATCGATCTCGCCGCTCTTCAGGAGGCCGAAGATCTCGTCATAGGTCTGATAGCCCGTGACCTCGGCGTTCTTCAGATGCGCGATCGCGCCACGCATGGTGGTGGTGGCGTTGACGGCCGCGACCTTGATGCCGGGCTGGTCGAGCGAGGCGAAATTGGTCACGCTCGAACCAGGTTTGACGATGTAGGTGGCGTCCGCGACCTCGTAGATCGGGCCGAACATCATCCTGCTCTCGCGCTCGGGGTCCTTTGGCAGCCAGGTGACATCCCAGGTGCCTTTGCCCGCCGCGTCGGTGATCTGCCCGGAATTCTGGTGCACGACATATTCGACGGGAACGCCGAGCCGGGCCGCCATCTCCTTGCCGAGGTCCACCGGCACGCCGGCATAGCCGGCCTCCGTCTTGGTCGACCAGAACGCGCCGCCCGCCGGGCTGATTGCGATCGCGACCCGCAGCTTGCCGGTCGGTGCGATCTCGTCCTTCAGGCCATCGGCTAGCGCAGGCATGGCAACCGCCGCTGCAAGGAGGAGGCCGGCAAGGGCCGATTGAAGCGACGTGGGCATGTCATGTTCTCCTCACCTTTTCTTCTTGGCTTCTTCTCTTCGTCCCAGCCGCCTTGCTTCCGTCACACGGCCATTGACGCAATTCTGATCGATCGTGTGCACCGTGAAAAGCGGTTTGTCATGACAAACCTGTCAAAGGCCACACCGCCGTTTGCAGTGCAAGGCCGGTGACTGCCATGGCTATGGTGTTCCACGGCCGGATATTTGTTGGTAGCCTGCCGCACCGACAGACAGCAATCGGGGGCCACCGAATGACGCGCGCGAATCCCGCATCTCTCGCCCATCGCAACGAAGCGTGGAGACATGTCGGACGGGCGCTAGCCGCCGCGAGCGCCGTGATCGCGCTCGCCGGCTGCGAGGACAAGAACGCCTACGTGGCACCGCCGCCGCCCAAGGTGGACGTCGCAACACCGGTGCAGCGCCCGGTGACGCGCTATATCGAAGCCACCGGCAACACCGCCCCGATCAAGAGCGTCGACCTGGTTGCGCGCGTGCAGGGTTTTCTGCAATCGATCGACTATCAGGACGGGACTTTCGTCAAACAAGGGACCCAGCTCTTCACGATCGAGCCGGAGACCTACAAGCTCAAGGTCGAGCAGGCGAAGGCCGCGGAGGTCGGCGCGCAAGCCACGGTCAAGCAGGCCGAAGCCGATTTCAAGCGGCAGGTCGAGCTCGTGCAGCGCCAGGCGGTCTCGCAGTCCACCCTCGACACCTCGACATCGACCCGCGACAACGCTCAGGCCAATCTCCAGCAGGCCCAGGTCAATACGAGGCTCGCCGAGGTCAATTACGGCTACACCAAGGTGAGCGCGCCGTTCGACGGCATCGTCAGCGCCCACATGGTCTCGATCGGCGAGCTCGTCGGCGTCTCCTCCCCGACCCAGCTCGCCACCATCGTCGCGATGGACCCGATCTGGGTGAACTTCACCGTCAACGAGCAGGACGTCCTTCGCATTCGCGCCGAAGCGGCCCGCCGCGGGCTGACCGTCAACGACCTCAAACAGTTGCCGATCCAGGTCGGCCTCCAGACCGAAACCGGCTATCCGCACGAAGGTAAGCTCGACTACGTCTCGCCGACCCTCAATCAATCGACGGGCACGCTGGCGGTCCGCGGCCTCGTCCCCAACGACAAGCGGGTGCTGCTGCCCGGCTATTTCGTCCGCGTCCGCGTACCTTTCGACCAGGAGAAGGACGCGCTCCTCGTTCCCGACACCGCGCTCGGCAGCGACCAGGGCGGCCGCTATCTGCTGGTGGTCAACGGCGACAACGTCGTCGAGCAGCGCAAGGTGCAGATCGGCCCCGTCGACAACGGCCTGCGCGTGATCGAGGGCGGGTTGAAGCCGGAGGACCGCGTCGTGATCGCTGGGCTGCTCCGGGTGATCCCGGGCCAGAAGATCGACCCGCAGGTGACGAAGATCGGACAGCCGCAGGCGTCTGCCAAGTAGGAGCTGCCTGCCATGATCTCCAAATTCTTCATCGAGCGGCCGGTCCTCTCGAACGTCATCGCACTGCTGATGATCCTGATCGGCGGCGTCGCGCTGTTCAACCTCGCGATCGCGCAATATCCCGACGTGGTGCCGCCGACCGTGCAGGTGACCACGCGCTATCCCGGCGCCAGCGCCAAGACGGTGATCGACACCGTGGCGCTGCCGATCGAGCAACAGGTCAACGGCGTCGAGGACATGCTCTACATGCAGTCCTACAGCGGCTCCGACGGCACCTATACGCTGACCGTGACCTTCAAGATCGGCACCGACCTCAACTTCGCGCAGGTGCTGGTGCAGAACCGCGTCTCCAGCGCGCTGTCGCAATTGCCGCAGTCGGTGCAGAACCAGGGCGTCACCGTGCAGAAGCGATCGACCTCGATTCTGCTGTTCGTGACGCTGACCTCGCCGGACTCCCGGTATGACAGCCTGTATCTGAGCAACTACGCCACCATCAACATCCGCGACGAGCTCTCGCGCCTGCCTGGCGTCGGCAACGTCACAGTGTTCGGCGCCGGCCAGTATTCGATGCGGGTCTGGCTCGATCCCAACAAGCTGCAAGTCCGTGGCCTCGTGCCGCAGGACGTCATCAACGCAATCCAGCAGCAGAGCCAGCAGGTCTCGGCCGGCCAGGTCGGCGCGCCGCCGACGCCGCCGGGCCAGGCGTTCCAGTACACGCTCAACGTCAACGGACGGCTCGTCGACACCAGCCAGTTCGAGAACATCATCGTCAAGTCAGGCACCAGCGGCGACGTCACGCGGGTGCGCGACGTCGGCTGGGTCGAACTCGGCGCGCAGACCTACAGCCAGATCTTCTCGCTCAACAAGCAGCCCGCCGTCGGCATCGGCGTGTTCCAGTCGCCCGGCGCCAACGCGCTCCAGGTCGAGCAGGCCGTCGAGAAGAAGATGGCGGAGCTCGCCAAGCGTTTCCCGGAAGGCATCAAATACGACACGCCGTTCGACACCACCAAATTCGTCGAGGCCTCCGTCCACGAGGTCTACATGACGCTGATCGAGGCCGGCCTGCTGGTGCTGGTCGTGATCCTTGTTTTCTTGCAGGACTGGCGCGCGATGCTGGTGCCGGCAACGACCGTGCCGGTCACCATCATCGGCGCCTTCGCCGCGATGGCGGCGCTCGGCTTCACCATCAACATGTCGACGCTGTTCGCGATCGTGCTGGCGATCGGCATCGTCGTCGACGACGCCATCGTGGTGGTGGAAGGCGCCGCGCACAATATCGAGCAAGGCATGAACGGCCACGACGCCGCGATCAAGGCGATGGACCAGCTGTTCGCGCCGATCGTCGGCATCACGCTGGTGCTGATCTCGGTGTTCTTGCCGGCCTCGTTCCTCGCGGGCCTCACGGGCCGCATCTATTCGCAATTCGCGCTGGTGATCGCGGCGACCGCGCTGCTCTCCGCCATCAACGCGGCGACCTTGAAGCCGACGCAATGCGCGCTGTGGCTGCGGCCGGCGGTACCGCCGGAGCAGCGCAACTTCTTCTATCGCGGCTTCAACAGCGTCTATAACCGGGTCGAGCGCGGCTACACACGGCTGATCACCTTCCTGGTCAGGCACGCCACGGTGTCGGTCGCGGTGGCGCTGGTGCTGATCGGAATCGGCGGCTACGGCCTGTCGCGGGTGCCGACCGGCTTCCTGCCGATCGAGGACCAGGGCTATCTGATCGCCGCCATCCAACTGCCCGACGGTGCCTCGCTGGAACGGACCCAGAAGGTGCTCGACCGGGCCAGCGAGATCATCAAGGAGACGCCTGGAGTCCAGCAGGTCATCACCATTGCCGGCATCTCCGCGCTTGACAGCAGCGCAAGCCTTGCCAATGCCGGCGTCGCCTACATCATCCTGAAGGACTGGGAGGCGCGCAAAGGCCCCGGCGAGGATCTGCGCTCGCTGGTCTACGGGCTGAACGACAAGCTCGCTGTCATCATGGAGGCGCGCACCATCGTGCTGCCGCCGCCGCCGATCCAGGGCATCGGCAACGCCGCCGGCTTCTCGATGCAGGTCGAGCTGCGTGACGGCAACAGCGATTTCGCCAAGCTGCAGGCCATCACCGGTGCAATGGTCTCCAATGGCCAGAGCCAGAGCGCGCTGCAGCGCGTCCAGTCCTCGTTCCGCTCGTCGGTGCCGCAATTCAACGTCGAGATCGACCGCGTCAAGACCCAGACCTTGCACGTCACCACCGATCAGGTGTTCTCGGCACTGTCGACCTATCTCGGCTCGTCCTATGTCAACCAGTTCAACAAGTTCGGCCGCGTGTTCCAGGTCTACACGCAAGCCGATCCGGCCTTCCGCGTCACCGAGCGCGACATCGCCAACATGCAGGTGCGCAACTCCAACGGCGACATGATCCCGATCGGCACGGTCGCCACGATCACACCGGCCACCGGCCCGTCGCTGATCAGCCTCTACAACCTCTATCCATCCTCGACAATCATCGGCCTGCCGGCGCAGGGCTACTCCTCCGGCCAGTCGCTGAAGCTGATGGAAGAGATCGCGGACAAGACGCTGCCGCAGGGCACCGGATACGAATGGACCGCGATGTCCTATCAGGAGAAGGCGGTCTCGAACCAGATCTACTGGGTGTTCGGGCTTGCCATGCTGCTGGTCTATCTCGTGCTCGCCGGTCAGTATGAGAGCTGGTACGCGCCGATCTCGGTGATCCTGGCGGTGCCGCTGTCGCTGCTCGGGCCGATGCTGATCCTCAGCGGCCTCAAGATCGACAACAACCTCTATTGCCAGATCGGCCTGATCCTCTTGATCGCGCTGTCGGCCAAGAACGCCATCCTGATCGTGGAGGTCGGGCTCGAGCTGCACGGCCGCGACGGCAAGCCTGTGCTGGAATCCGCCATCGAGGCAGCCCGCGCCCGCTTCCGCCCGATCCTGATGACCTCGTTCGCCTTCATCCTCGGCGTGGTGCCGCTGGTGCTCGCGACCGGCGCCGGCGCCAGCGCCCGCAAGTCGATCGGCATCACCGTGTTCTCCGGCATGCTGGCCTCGACCTGCCTCGCGGTGCTGTTCGTGCCCGCCTTCTTCGTGGTGGTGCAGCGGTTCGAGAACTGGCGGGCGTCGAAGAAGGCGCCGAAGGTGCAGCCGGCCGTGGAGGTGAAGCCTTAGGCCTTCTCCACCGGCGCCTGTCGCGACTCGCCGCTCGACACCAGCAGCACCGAGACCTTCGACTGCCTGAGCACGGCATCGGCGACACCGCCGAAGGAGAGATGGTCGGCCTGGATACGGTCCACGCCCATGACCACGAGATCGACATCGGTGGTGTCGATCTCGCGCAGGATCGCGGCCTCCGGCGCCCGGTTCACCCGCAGCGTCGTGGTGATGTCGACGTCGTAGCGGGCGGCGAGATCGCTGGTTTCCTTCAGGATGCCTGCCTCCTGGCTGAGGCCCCGGGACGTGCCGCGCTGGGTTCCCTTGTCCCTCGTCGTCGCCACATAGATCACGCGGAGCGAGCCTGACGCGGCCTGCGCCAGCGCGACCGCGACCTCGGCGCCGCGCTTGGAGACGCCGCTGCCGGAGACCGGCACGAGAATGTTGAACATGTCGGGCACCGGCTGCTTCAGGTGCTTGCCCTTGGCCGCCACGATCACAAGCGGCCCTTCGAATCCCGCGGCGACCTCCTCGATCTTCCAGTCGAAGCGATCCTTGGTCGCTGCGACCCTGTCGACGCCGACGACCAGGAGATCAAAACCCTTCCGTGCCTCATCGGCAATGGCGTCCCTGAGCTCCGCCCGCCTCGCCCGGGTGATGACGTCGACGCTGCCGGCATCCGGATCGCCGCTTGCGGACACGGCTTCGGCCGCCTTCTTCACCACGGCTTCGTGGCTTTCCTCGTGGTGCCGGCCCTCCTCCTGCTCCTTCGCCCGCTTGCCCACATGCAGCACCGTCATCGGCAAGCCGCGCATGCCGGCGATCAGGCCGGCGATGTGCGCGGCAAAGGTGGCGTTGACGCTCTCGTCCACCGCCAGCAAGGGGCGTTCGAGATTGGCGATGAAACCGCGCTTGTCGAACTCCTCGCGCTCCAGCCGCTCCTTCTCCTCCTTGTTCATCGGCAGCCTTGCCAGTGCCGCGCGCAGCATCGGCGGCATCGCCATCGTCGTCACGATCGCCATGGTCACGATCATGGTGAACAGGTTCTGGCTGAGCACGCCGATCGAGAGGCCGATGGTGGCGATGATGACCTCGGTCGAGCCGCGCGCGTTCATGCCGCTCGCCAGCGCCAGCGACTCCCGATAGTTCAGACCGCCGACGGTGCCGCCGACGAAAGCGCCGCCGAACTTGCCGATGCTGGCGATGACGACGATGAGGCCGGTGAGCATCAGGAGATTGGGATCGCGCAGCACCGAGAGATCGGCGCTGAGACCCGCCAGACCGAAGAACACCGGCATGAAGAAGCTCGAGATCAGGCCGCGCAGGCGCTCGTCGATCTGCCGCGTCAGGATCGGGGACTCGCCGACCAGAATGCCGGCGACGAAGGCACCCAACACGGTGTGGACGCCGATCAGATGCGTGATCAGCGCCATCGCGCACATCAGCAGCAGAATGACGGTAACGACCGCCGCCGCGCTGACCATGTTGTCGTTGGCCCAGCGGATGAGCTGGAACACCAGCTTGCGGCCGATGGTGAAGCTGACGGCGAGGAAGGCGAGCGTGCCCAGCACGGCCTTCGCCACCGAGGCGATATCCAGCGTGCCGTGCGAGGCCAGGCTGAAGATGACGGCGATGATGATCCAGCCGATGGTGTCGTCGATGACGGCGGTCGCGACGATGATCTGGCCGACATTGCGGCGCATGAAGTTCATCTCGCGCACGACCACCGCGACGATCTTCACCGAGGAGATCGACAGCGCCGTGCCCATGAACAGCGAGGCCACAAGACGCGCTTGCGGATCGGGCAGCAGCGCATCAGGCAGAAACTCGCCGAGCGCGAAGCCGCAGGCAAAGGGCACGAGGATGCCGGCGATCGAAATGGCAATCGCGGCCTTGCCGACCTTCCTGACCAGCTTGAGGTCGGTCTCCATGCCCGTGAGTAGCAACAGCAGCAGGATGCCGAACTGGGCGATGCCGTCGATCATCGCCTTCTGCTCGGGCGTCTTGGGAAAGATCGCGTGCTGCGCCTCCGGCCAGATCCAGCCGAGCAGTGACGGCCCCAGGATGATGCCGGCGAGCAATTCGCCGATCACCGAGGGCTGGCCGATCCGCTGCATGATCTCGCCGAGGCCGCGGCCGACCGCGATCAGCAGCACGATCTGCACGACCAGCAGGAATTCGGACGGGCCGGCCGGTTTGCCGCCCTCGGCACCGGCCGCAATGGTCGTGAGGACAAGCGCCGCGGGGACGAGGCCGACCGGTCGGAGCAGGCGCCACTGCATGCAGATGTTTTTTCCCCTTCATCCGCGCCGGCAAAGGCGCCGGCGGCGATGGGAGTAGAACCCGCAGGAGGCGAAGGCAGTTCCCTGCCGTCGCGGCGAGCTCCGGGGGGAGGCTCCAACAAAAAAAACGCGAAAACAACCCCATGCACAGTAGAACGGCATTGACGGCGTTGAGTTTTTTCGGGTGCTCCGACGTTTGACTCGTCGGGCAAGACACCGGCAGAATGGCATCATGGGGGTATGTACGACGCCCCTCCTCGTCCCCCGTCATTGCGAGCGCAGCGAAGCAATCCAGAGTCCCTCCGCGGAGGCAGACTGGATTGCTTCGCTGCGCTCGCAATGACGAGGTTGAAGCAGCTGCGCGCATCTCTTCTGTCATTCCGGGGCGCGCCGACAGGCGCGAGCCCGGAATCCATCGGGCGGCAGAGGCTGCGGGTAAATGGATTCCGGGCTCGTCGCTGCGCGACGCCCCGGAATGACGATGCGGCGCGAGCCGTCCGCCTCACTGCCCTCACACCGCCTGCGGCGTCCGGATCTCGCGCGGCAGGATCAGCGCGGCGGCGATCGCGAGCAGGCAGAGCGCGGCGAAGGCGTGCAGCATGGTGACGAAGCCGCCCTGCTCGTAGAGCCAGGCGACCAGGCCGACAGAGGCACCCGCCGCGGTGAAGCCGACGAAATAGCGCACGGCATAGGCGCGCGAGCGCCATTCTTCCGTGGTGTATTTGCCGACCATGGCGTCGTTGACCGTGACCTGCCCGAACGCGCCCATGACGATGCCGATCGAGACCAGGATCAGCGGCAGATTGGACAGGCTCGCGGCAAGATACAGGAACGGCGCCAGCATGAAGGACAGCGGCAGCGCCACCGTCTTCAGCGAATAGCGGTCGAGCAGCCGGCCGATCGTGTACTGCGTCATCGCGCCGAACACGTAGACACCGGCCGCGATCACCCCGAGCAGCGCCGGGCTCTTGGTGAGGTCGGCAAGCCGCTCCGCGAACAGCTTCGGCAACGCGACGGTGACGGCATTGAACGTGGTCGAGATCGCGATCACGACGATCAACAGCGCCAGGATCACGCGCCACATGTCCTGCTTGGCGACGCGCGCCTGCGCCGCCGCTTGCTTCGAGCCCTTGCGGTCCTCGTGCACGACCATCATCGCAAACGCGATGCCGATCAGGATGGTGACGACGCCGGGAACGATGAAGGCAAAGCGCCAGCCGAGATACTGGCCGATCACGCCGGTGACCAGCGCGGACGAAGCAACGCCGAGATTACCCCAGACGCCATTCAGCCCCATCTCGCGACCGAGCCTGTCGGCATAGGACACGATCATGGCGGTGCCGACGGGATGGTAGATCGAGGCGAAGATACCGATCGCCAGCAGCGCCGCGCCGAGCTGCGCCGGGGTCTGCACGAAGCCGACCGCAATCATGGAGGCACCGATGCCGAGGAAGAAGATCAGCATCATGTGGCGGCGGCTCCAGCGGTCCCCGAGCCAGCCGGTCAGCAGCGAGCCTGCGCCGAAGGCGACGAAGCCCGGCGTCGCATAGGGCAGAAGTTCCGAATAGGCCATGCCGAGCGCCGGGCCCATGATGATCACGGCGGCGGCGAAGATCAGCATCGCATAATGGTCGATGAAATGGCCTGCGTTGACGAAACTGATGACCCGGCTGGGGCTGTTCATACGGAATCCTCTCCTGCTCCGAAATGAGTTATATGTCCTGGGCATGACGAGATGCTGCCAATGACTATCTTGGAAACGCCAATCCTCCGGGAGGTCCGGAGCAATCATCGCTCGCCCGCGGGCGTGCACCTGGTCGCCCGCGATTATCCCAAGGGCATGCGGATCGACCCGCACCTGCATCGCGAGGCGCAGCTGATCTATGCCGCGAAGGGCACGATGCAGGTGACGACACCAGGGGGACGCTGGCTGGTGCCGCCGGACCGGGCCGTCTGGGTGCCGGCCGGGCTCGAGCACGCCCTCGACCTGCTGGCCGATATCGAGATGCGCACGCTGTATTTCGACCTGTCCTGGCTGAAGCGCGAGCAGCGCTATGACGGCCTGACCAAGGAGTTCGTGGTGCGGGTGTCGCCGTTGCTCAATCAGGCGATCCTGGCGCTGTTCGATGCGCGCAACACGGAAGAGCGCACCGAGCTGCTGGTTCGCCTCGTCATGCTGGAATTGCACCAGGCCGAGGATTCCGCGACCTTCGTGCCGCTGCCGCGCGAGCCGCGCTGCCGGCGCGCCGCGATGATCGTGCTCGACGACCCCACCGGCCTGCACGACATCGACACGCTGGCGCGCGAGGTCGGAACCTCCGCGCGCACGCTGTCGCGGCTGTTCTCGACGGAGACGCAGCTGAGCTTCAAGAGCTGGTGCCAGCGCGCGCGGATCGCCGCGGCAATCCAGCGGCTGTCGACGGATGCGAACGTCTCGGTGAAGCAGCTCGCCACCCAGCTCGGCTATGCCAGCGTGCCGGCGTTCTCGGCCGCGTTCCGCCAGGTGACGGGGCGGACGCCGACGGAGTTCGCGGGGAAGGGCTGAGGCAAACGCGCCGTCATCCCGATGGCGACCGAGAGGTCGTCATGCCCGGGCTTGTCCCGGGCATCCCCGTTCTCTGTCCCGCTGGGCAAGGTCGTGGATGGCCGGGACAAGCCCGGCCATGACGATGCGGAAGCTGGAGTGCCTCAAGCTCACACGCGATCGCACCGCCGTTCGCGAGGCATGACAACGTTCCTGGAACGCATGGCACCACGAAACTTGCCAAATTCGCCTGCTTGATTGTGATCGGCTTCAGCCTAAATCCCGTGTAAGCTGCACCGCACAAACCGGTTTCGAAAGGCCCAGATGGCTAACGCCTTCTTCTCCGACCTGCTCGCCACGATCTCCGAGCGCGGCCGCACGCTGCTTCGCCGCGATTCCGCGGACACCAAACAGGACGCCGACGGGCTGATAGCGCTCTGCGGTGCGCTGCTGTCGGGCCGGGGCGAAGCCTCCGGCACAGCCATGGCGCGCGAGGTGCTCGATCTCTACCAGGACCTGGATGCGGCAGGACGCCGCGCCTTCTTCGAGGCGCTGGTGCGTGACTTCGGCCCCGATCGGGAACGCCTGTCCAAGGCGATCGAAAAATGGCGCGCCCAGCCGGCCGACGAGGATGCCAGCGCCCTGCATTTTGCATCGGAGCCGCGGCGGCAGGAGTTGATCCGCCGTCTCAACCGCGCGCCCGGCGGCACCGGCGACCTCGTCAACATGCGCGCGGATTTGCTCGGCATGATGAACGGGCACACCGATCTCGCCGCGCTCGATCGCGACGTCTCGCATCTGCTCTCTTCGTGGTTCAACAGGGGGTTTCTCGTGCTGCGCAGGATCGACTGGTCAACTCCGGCCAACATCCTCGAAAAGATCATCCGCTACGAAGCCGTGCACGAGATCAGCGACTGGGACGATCTGCGCCGCCGCATCGATCCGGTCGACCGCCGCTGCTACGCCTTCTTCCATCCCGCGATGGTGGACGAGCCCCTGATCTTCGTCGAGGTGGCGCTGACCGAAACGATCCCCGGCGCGATCGCGCCGCTGCTCGCGGTCGACCGCCAGCATCTGCCGATCGAGCGCGCGCGCACCGCCGTGTTCTATTCGATCTCCAACACCCAGCGGGGCCTCGGCGGCATCTCCTTCGGCAGCTTCCTGATCAAGCAGGTGGTCGAAGAGCTGCGCCGCGAGCTGCCCAGGCTGGACAATTTCGTGACGCTGTCGCCGGTGCCGGGCTTCATGCAGTGGGTGAAGCAGGACAAGGACCTGCCGCTGTCGGACGAGGACCGCGAGCTGCTGAAGCGCCTCGACGATCCGAAATGGTTCGAGAACCCCGAGACGACCGCACTGCTGCGCGGCGTGATCGAGCCGCTCGCGGCGCACTACTTCCTGAAGGCGCGCACGCCGAAGGGCAAGCTGATCGACTCCGTCGCCCGCTTCCATCTCGGCAACGGCGCACGGCTCGAGCGCATCAACTGGCTCGGCGACCTCTCGCCGAAGGGCGTGCGGGAATCGGCCGGCGTGATGGTCAACTATCTCTACCGCCTCGACGACATCGAGAAGAACCACGAAGCCTACGCCAATGACGGCGAAGTCGTGGCCTCGAGCGCGGTGAAGAAGCTGCTGAAGGGCGAAGGCCGGCGGCTGCTGGACATGCGGTTGTCGTAAGAGGACGTCCAACTCGCGCCACACCGTCATTGCGAGCGCAGCGAAGCAATCCAGACTGCCACCGCGGAAAGGTTCTGGATTGCTTCGCTGCGCTCGCAATGACGGAGAATGTGGCGGCACCTCGCGCCCCTCGACCGACCGTCCGCTGCGGGCTCGGGCGCCCGCAGACGACACTGCCCTCTCCACCGTCATTGCGAGGAGCTCGCGACAAAATTGCGGAGCAATTTTGCGCTGACGCTACGAAGCAATCCAGACCGTCTCCGCGGAAAGATCCTGGATTGCTTCGCTACGCTCGCAATGACGGAGTGTGTGGCGACGACCTGCGCCTGATTGCAGTTCGTCCGATAATCAGATCAGCGTGTCGTACAGATCGATCCACTCCGGATTGACGCTCTCGATGAGCGCGAGCTTCTTTGCCCGGCTGCCACCCTTGATCTGCTTCTCGCGCGTAATCGCGTCGATCATAGTCGCGTGCAGCTCGTACCAGACGAGGAGCTTGCAGGCGTATTTCGACGAGAAGCCCTTTATCAATCCCTCGCGATGCTCGAACGCGCGGCGCGGCGGATTGGACGTGACGCCTGTGTAGATCGTGCCATTGCGGCGGTTGGCGAACATGTAAACACAGGGCTGCTTCATGATCTTGCTCGACTAAGAGAGCTTTCACGATAACACAACCACGAGATGATTGCGAGCAGCGCCTGCGATTGGCGCGATAAAATTGCGAAGCTCTCTCCACCGTCATTGCGAGGAGCCCTCGCGACGAAGCAATCCAGGCTGCCGCCGCGGAGAGATTCTGGATTGCTTCGCTGCGCTCGCAAGGACGGAGAACGTTGCGACAGCTGAGGTCATCACGGCCTACGGATCAAGGCTCTGACATAAGACACTGCTCTCTCCACTGTCATTGCGAGGAGCCCTTGCGACGAAGCAATCCAGGCTGCCGCCGCGGAGAGATTCTGGATTGCTTCGCTGCGCTCGCAATGACGGAGCGTGTTGATGAAGCCGGGCTACTCCGCCAGCGCCTTCATCTCCTTGTAGAGATCCGACTTGCCCTCGAAGCCGATGCCTGAGAGCTCCGGCATGGTGATGTGGCCGTTCTCGACGCGGACGCCGTCGGGGAAGCCGCCATAGGGCTGGAACAGGTCGGGGTAGCTCTCGTTGCCGCCGAGGCCGAGGCCGGCGGCGATGTTGAGCGACATCTGGTGGCCGCCATGGGGGATGCAGCGGCTCGGCGACCAGCCATGGGTCTTCAGCACGTCGAGCGTGCGCTGGTATTCGCACAGGCCATAGGACAGCGCGCAGTCGAATTGCAGCCAGTCGCGGTCCGGGCGCATGCCGCCGTAGCGGATCAGGTTGCGGGCATCCTGGTGGCTGAACAGGTTTTCGCCTGTCGCCATCGGGCCGGGATAGAATTCGGCGAGCGCGGCCTGCAGCGCGTAGTCGAGGGGATCGCCGACCTCCTCGTACCAGAACAGCGGATAATCGCGCAGCATCTTGGCATAGGCGATGCCGGTCTCCAGGTTGAAGCGGCCGTTGGCATCGACCGCGAGCTGCGCGTCCTTGCCGATCTCCTCCAGCACCGCCTCGATGCGCATGCGATCCTCCTCGATCGGCGCGCCGCCGATCTTCATCTTCACGACGTTGTAGCCGCGGTCGAGATAGCCACGCATCTCGCCGCGCAGCATCGAGAGCCCCTTGCCGGGATAGTAGTAGCCGCCGGCGGCATAGACGAACACGCGCGGGTTGGCTTTGACGCCGTGACGTTCGGCGAGCAGGCGGAACAGCGGCTTGCCCGCGATCTTCGCCACCGCATCCCACACCGCCATGTCGATGGTGCCGACCGCGACCGAGCGCTCGCCGTGGCCGCCCGGCTTCTCGTTGATCATCATCGCGGCCCAGACCTTGTCGGGATCGAGATTGTCGCCGGCCTCGTTCAGAAGCTTCTTCGGATCGGCCTCCAGAATGCGCGAGGCGAAGCGCTCGCGGATCAGGCCGCCCTGCCCGTAGCGGCCGTTGGAATTGAAGCCGTAGCCGACGACCCGCTTGCCGTCGCGCACGACGTCAGTGACGACGGCAACGAGGCTCGTCGTCATCCTGGTGAAGTCGATATAGGCGTTGCGGATCGGCGAGGAGATCGGCTTGGTGATCTCGCGGACGTCGACGATGCGGACGGACATGATGGTTCAGCTTTCGGTGGTTATTTTCGTCATTGCGAGCGCAGCGAAGCAATCCAGACTGTCACTGCGGAAATAGTCTGGATTGCTTCGTCGCAAGGGCTCCTCGCAATGACGAGGAGAGAGTGTGCGCGCCGCGCTTACTTCTTATCCCTGAAATACGGCTCCACCGGTCCATGCACCTTGATGGTCAGCGGGTTGCCGTGGCGGTCCTTGGCGTTGCCGGCGGTGACGCGGACCCAGCCTTCGCTGATGCAGTACTCCTCGACATTGGTCTTCTCGATGCCCTTGAAGCGGATGCCGACGTCGCGCGCCAGGATGTCCGCGTTGTAATAGGGGCTGTTCGGATCGACCGACAGGCGGTCCGGAAATTCGTCGCTCATGATTGTCTCGCTCATAACAGGGTCTCGATTTGCTGCCGCAATCCTTCGGGCCGTGCGGTCGGCGCGTAGCGCGCGATCACCCGGCCGGCACGGTCCACCAGGAATTTGGTGAAATTCCATTTGATGGAGGCGCCCAACAGGCCGGATTGCTGGCGTTTCAGGTACTCATACAAGGGATGCGCATTGGCGCCGTTGACGTCGATCTTCTCGAACAGGGGAAAGGTGACGTCGTAATGGGTCGCGCAGAATTCCTGGATCTCGCTCGCCTGCCCCGGCTCCTGCGCGCCGAACTGGTTGCAGGGAAAGCCGAGCACCGCGAAGCCGCGCGGCGAGAGATCGCGGTAGAGATCCTCAAGGCCCCGATATTGCGGCGTGAAGCCGCATTTGCTCGCGGTGTTGACGATCAGGAGCACCTGCCCTTCGAACCGGCGCATGGGCACTTCCTCGCCGAGAAGCGAGTTGGCCTTGAAGTCGTAGATCGCGGACATCGCTAACCCACGGGATCGATCGGCGACGGCGGCACGCCGCCCGCCTCGATCGCTTCGCCGGCGAGCAGACACAGATCCTCGCGGTAACGGCCGGACACGATATGCACGCCGACCGGCGCCTTGCCGACGAGGCCGGTGGAGACGACGAGGCCCGGCAGGCCCATGAAGGGAATCGCGATCTGCGGCAATTGCGCCTCCCAAACGCGCTTGAAGGAGTCGTCGTCCTTGCAGTCGAGATGATCCGGGAACGGCAATTCGCCGGAGACCGGCGTCAGCAGCACGGCGTACGTCTCGAAGAACAGCATCCAGTCGCGGGTCAGCGTGGCGCGGCGGGTCAATGCCTTGGCGTAGCTGGCCTGATCCATTGGCGTGACCCTGCTGCGGTTGCCGCGCAGGCACGCCAGCGCACCGGGATCGCCCTCGCGCTCGGCCATTTCGAGCTGCGCCTCATAGCCGTCGCCGAGCCAAAGCTTGATCTGCCACTCGACCGCTTCGCGCATCGGCGGGGTGTTCTCGATCACATCGACCGTCCACCCCGCACGCTCGAGGCGCTTGCCGGCGTCAGCCACGGCAGCCTTCACCTCCGGAGTGGTCGCAAGGCCGTCCGGGTTGAGGCAGAGCGCGGCGCGCTTCGGCCGCGCGGGGCCTTCCAGCGGTGCCGGCACATACCAGGGGTCGCGGATGTCGCGGGCCGCCATGGCCGCGAGCGAAATCCTGATGTCGTTGACGGTGCGGGCCAGGGGTCCCGACACCGCCATGATCTGCGGGCCGATCGGGCGCTCCGGCAGCGCCGGATTGAAGGCGGGGATGCGGCCGAGGGTCGGGCGCAGGCCGTGCACGCCGCAGGCATAGGCGGGATAGCGGATCGAGCCGGCGATGTCGGTGCCATGGGCGATGTGGCCGATGCCGGCCGCGACCGCCGAGCCGGCGCCACCGGAGGAGCCGCCCGGCGTCAGCGCGGCATCGCGGGGGTTCCTGGTGTCGCCATGGACCAGATTGGTGGTGAACCAGCGATAGGAGAAGGCCGGGCAATTGGTGCGGCCGAGCAGGATGGCGCCCGCCTTCCGAAAGTTGGCGACCACCGGGTTGTCCTCGCGCGCGATCAGGTCGCGCTGGAGTTTCAAGCCGTTGGTGGTGGCAAAGCCCTCCTGGTCGACATTGGCCTTGATGGTGACGGGGACGCCGGCCAGCACGCCGGGGTCCTCGCCCCTGGCAATGGCGGCGTCGACGGCGTCGGCCTGCTTGAGCACGTCCTCCGGCCGGTGATCGATCACGGCGTTAAGCTTTGGATTGACGGCGTCCAGGCGGGCGAGGCCGGCCTTGGCCGCCTCCCTGGCGGACACCTTTTTGGCCTTGACGAGGGTGGCGAGGTCGGCGGCCGACAGGCGCCAGAGATCTTGCATGACTTGCTCCGTATGACCGGCGTCTTTTAGCGCCGGGAACGCGGCAAAGCCATGCGGATTTCGCAGGGGCGAAGGCGCCGTGGGCTCGGATCGCCGTCATTGCGAGCGCAGCGAAGCAATCCAGAATCGTTCCGCGGAGGGACTCTGGATTGCTTCGCTGCGCTCGCAATGACGTGGAGAGAGCGGCGGACCTCTCTAATGCCTGGTCGCGGACTGATCCGGCATGTCCAGCAGCGCCTCGGTGAAGGGAAACTCCAGCACGACCTCGCCGTCGACGTCGGTGACCTCGATGACCGCCTCCAGCAGCGCCGGCTGGGCCCCCTCCGATTTCAGGACCTCCAGGATCATCTGGCGGGCGACCTCCCAGGCACGGTCGGGATTGCGCAGATCCTCGCCGTCGGGATCCACGATCAATTCATCGCCGATGCGGGTGTTGAAGAAATATTTGGGCATCACCGAGATCCAGATTGGGTCGCTGTACCGGATTGAAAGCTGCACTGCACTCACAACTCCTTTATCAGGACAGGGGTCACGACCGAATGCGCCAGGCGCAAGGCAGCACCACCAGGAAGTATTGTTCCGACATCATTTTTACGATTTTTACGGCCGCAATACGCTCTCTTTGCAGCGCAACAATTCCGGCGGCCTACTACTTAGGTCGGGAAAATTTCACTGGCGAACTTTTCCCCCCGCAGTAGTTTAGCCCGTGGGCGGATACGTCCGAATTCACCAAAATCAAAATGGAGAGCCAAATGGCCTGGAAAGCCCCGAAGATCGTCGAAGTGCCCTGCGGCATGGAAATCAACATGTATGTGAGCGCCACCCGCAAGTGAGCGGTTGGTGAGCTTGCGTTCTGCGCAGGTGGTTCTTGCGGTCGAGCACTTTCGGTCACGATGCGTTTCCGGAAGATAGATTTTGTGTTGACCTGAGATCCACCTCGCGACGTTGCCTCCAGGAGACGGATCATGCTTCGCGTCGTCGTCCTGGGCGCCGGGGCCGGCGGCGGAGTGCCGCAATGGAATTGCGGCTGCGAAGGTTGCCGCGCGGCCCGTGCCATCGGTGATGAGCTTCAACGAACTCAGGCCTCGGTCGCCTTCAGCGGCGACGGCGAGCATTGGTTCCTGATCAACGCCTCTCCCGATCTTCGCCAGCAATTGAATGCCACGCCGCAACTGCACCCCAGGGCGGGCGCGCTGCGTCATACGCCGGTCGCGGGCGTGATCCTGACCAATGGCGAGGTGGATGCCGTGGCGGGGCTGCTGTCGATGCGCGAGGGCTCGCCCTTCACGGTCTATGCGCATGAGAAGGTGCTGGCGATCCTCAGCGCCAACAGCATCTTCAACGTGCTGAACGAGAAGACCGTGCGGCGCCAGCCGATCGCCATCAGCGAGACGTTCGAGCCGCGGCTGCCTGACGGTGCGCGGTCCGGAATCGAGGTGCTGCCCTTCGCGGTGCCGGGCAAGTCGGCCTGGTATCTGGAAGGCAAGGCGCATCCGGGCGGCGAGACCGGCGACGGCGATACGCTCGGCCTCAAGATCACCGACAAGACGACCGGCAAGTGCTTCTACTTCATCGCCGCCTGCGCCGAAGTGACCGACGCACTCAAGGCCGAGATCGACGGCGCCGCGCTGGTGTTCTTCGACGGCACGGTCTGGCAGGACGACGAGATGATCAAAGCCGGGCTCGGCCACAAGACCGGCAAGAGCATGGGGCATGTCGCGATGTCCGGCGACGACGGCGCGATCGCGCGGCTGGCCGATCTCGATATCGACAGGAAGCTGTTTCTGCATATCAATAACTCGAATCCGGCGCTGCTGCCCACCTCACCCGAGCGGAAAGCGGCCGAGCAGGCGGGCTGGCAGATACCCGCAGATGGAACGGAGATCGTGCTGTGAATGCCGCATCACTGACTGGAATGACCGCGCTCTCGATCGGCAAGGACATCAGGCTCAACTCGGCCGAGGAGTTGGAAGCGGCGCTGCGCCATATCGGCGCGACCCGCTATCACAGCCTGCATCCGTTCCACAAGCTGCTGCACGGCGGCAAGCTGAACAAGGGCCAGGTGCAGGCCTGGGCGCTGAACCGCTACTATTACCAGAGCACGATCCCGATCAAGGACGCGGTCGTGATCTCGCGCTTCCGCGACCGCGCCACGCGCCTGGAATGGCGCCACCGCATCGAGGACCATGACGGCAATGTCGGCTCCGAAGGCGGCATCGAGCGCTGGCTGAAGTTGACCGAAGGCCTCGGGCTCGACACCGCCTATGTGGAATCCACCGAAGGCATTCTCCCCGCCACGCGCTTCGCGGTGGAGGCCTATGTGCACTATTGCCGCGAGAAGAGCCCGCTGGAGGCGATCGCCTCCTCGCTGACGGAACTGTTCGCGCCGAGCATCCATGAAGAGCGCATCGCCGGCATGTTGCAGCATTACGACTTCGTCAACCCTGATATCATGAGCTACTTCAAGCGCCGCCTCACGCAGGCGCCGCGCGATGCCAATTTTGCGCTCGATTATGTCAGGACGCACGCGAGGACGCCGGAGGAGCGCGCCTCCGTGTGCAATGCGCTGATCTTCAAGACCAACGTGCTGTGGGTGCAGCTGGATGCGCTCCAACACGCCTATGTCGAGGGCCACATTCCGCCGGGCGCTTTCGTGCCCAAAGCGAGCTGAAGAGGAACTGAAATGGCCGGGCCGCGTCATATCAGCGTCAGCGAGACAAGCCGCCCCGTGCTGCCGCGGCATGCCAAGCTGAAATACGACGAGACGCGCAAAGTCTGGGTGATCCTGGCGCCGGAGCGCGTGCTGGCACCGGACGAGATCGCGGTCGAGGTCTTGCAGCTCTGCGATGGCGAGCGTAGCGTCGGCGACGTCTCCGACCAGTTGGCGGCGAAATACGCAGCGCCGCGCGAGGCGATCCTGACCGACGTCATCGTCATGCTCCAGGATCTCGCCGACAAGGGCTTCCTCACCGAGGCCCGGGAGAAGACGTCATGAGCGATGTGCTCGGCAATCCCACCGTTCCGCCCGAGGCAAACGACAGCCTCGCGGTGCTGGAGAAGCAGCGTTCGACGGCAGAGACCTTTGGCATTCCGCTCGCCGTGCTGCTCGAGATCACCCATCGCTGCCCGCTGCAATGTCCCTATTGCTCCAACCCGGTCGAGCTCGACCGCTCGGCTAAGGAGCTGACCACCGAGGAATGGAAGAAGGTGCTGAGCGAGCTCGCCGAGATCGGCGTGCTCCAGGTGCATTTCTCCGGCGGCGAGCCGACGGCACGGAAGGATCTCGTCGAGCTGGTCAAGCATGCCAGCGACGTCGGCCTCTACACCAACCTCATCACTTCGGCTGTGCTGCTGACGCGCGAGAGGCTGAGCGAGCTGGCGGATGCCGGGCTCTGTCACGTGCAGATCAGCTTCCAGGGCGTCGAAGAGGGCCCCGCCGATCGCGTCGCCGGGTACAGAGGCGGCCACCGCAAGAAGCTCGAAGTCGCGAAGTGGACGCGCGAGCTCGATCTGCCGCTCACCGTGAATGCGGTGATGCACCGGCAGAACCTGCACCAGCTCCCTGACATCATCCAGATGTCGATCGATCTCGACGCCGACCGGCTCGAGGTCGCCAACGTGCAATATTACGGCTGGGCGCTGAAGAACCGCGCCGCCTTGATGCCGACGGTGGCGCAGCTCGACGAGTGCACCCGCCTCGTCGAGGACGCACGGGAACGGCTCAAGGGCCGGCTTTCGATCGACTATGTCGTGCCGGACTATTATGCGCTGCGGCCGAAGAAGTGCATGGGCGGCTGGGGCCGGCAGTTCTTCAACATCTCGCCCGCCGGCAAGGTGCTGCCCTGCCACGCCGCCGAGAGCATCACCGGGCTCGACTTCGAATCCGTGCGCTCCAACCACTCGATCGCCTGGATCTGGCAGAACTCCGACGCCTTCAACCGCTATCGCGGCACCGGCTGGATGAAGGAACCGTGCAAGTCCTGCGAATTCCGCGAGATCGATTTCGGCGGCTGCCGCTGCCAGGCCTTCGCGCTGACCGGCGATGCCGCCAACACCGATCCGGCCTGCGCGCTGTCGCCGCTGCACGAGACCATCTTCAAGCAGGCCGAGCGCGAGGCCGAGGGCGGGACCAACCGCTTCCTCTACCGCAACTTTGCCGGTGGCACCCTGGAATCCGAGAATGGCGCCTGACGCCGACGCGGCCAGTTCAGTCAAACGCGCCGATCCCTTTGCGCCGTTGACCTCCGAGATGCTCGACGTCGGCGACGGCCACGAGCTCTATGTCGAGAGCGTCGGCCGCACTGAGGGCATTGCCGCGATCTACCTGCATGGCGGGCCCGGCAGCGGCTGCCAGCCCGATCATCGCCGCCTGTTCGATCCCGAGCGTTTCTGCGCCGTGCTGTTCGACCAGCGCGGCTGCGGCCGCAGCCGTCCCAAGGGCTCGCGCGAGCACAACACCACGGCGCACCTCGTCGCGGACATGGAGAAGATCCGCGAAAAGTTCGGCTTCGAACGCTGGATCGTGGTGGGCGGCTCCTGGGGCGCGACGCTGGCGCTGGCGTATGCAGAGGCGCATCCCGAACGCGTCTCCGGCATCGCGCTGCGCGCGACCTTCCTCGGCACGCGGGCGGAAGTCGAGACGGCGTTCAGCTCGCGCCTGTCGCAGTTCTATCCGGCGCTGCACGAGGATTTTCTCAGCGTGCTGCCGCCTGAGGATCGGGACCGGCCGGTGGACGCCTATTGGCGCCGCATCCTCGATGCCGATCCGGCCGTGCATGGACCGGCGGCGCGGGCCTGGCACGATACCGAGCGCGCCCTGTCCGAGCACAAGCCCGCAAGGACGCGGCTCGACCTCGCCGCGCTGAACGTCTGGCGTACATTGCCGGCGACGCCGTTCATGGAAGCGCATTACTTCGTCAACGACAGCTTCATGACCGCAAACCAGCTGCTGCAGAATGCGGGGAGGCTCGCCGGCATTCCCGGCATCATCGTGCAGGGCCGCTACGATCTGTTGTGTCCTCCTGAGACATCCGAGCGGCTGGCGAAAGTCTGGCCGGGTTCCGAGATGCGCATCGTGGAAGAAGCCGGGCATTCGCTCTATGATGCCGGCGTGAGAGACGCGGTCATGAAGTCGATCGCCGACCTCGCTTCCAAGGCCGCGCGATGAGAGGACAAGAAAAAAAATGCCACTCGCCGGGAAAGGCATGCTGCTGACGTCGATGAATATCGAGGCGGCCGATGAGGCCGATTTCAACCGCTGGTACGACCGCGAGCACCTGGAAGAGCGTGTCGCGATCGAGGGGTTCCTGGAAGCGCGGCGCTATGTCGCGCACGCCGCCAATCCCAGATATCTCTGCCTCTATTCGACCGCGACGCTCGACGTGCTCGACAGCCCCCCTTACAAGGCACGGCTCGCGAGCCCGACCGACTGGTCGCGGCAGACCATGGCGCGTTTCAAGGACATGCTCCGCGCCGTCGCGCGCATCACCATCAGCAACGGCACCGGACGCGGAGCTGCGCTCGGCGTGGTGCGGCTGCGGCCGACGCTCGACAATGCCGCGCCGTGGCGTGATGCACTGCAAGAAAAGCTGGCGCCGGAAAATCGCAACGGCATCATCTCGATGCATCTGCTCGAGAGCGAGCCGGAATTGTCGGGTGCAACGCCCGAGATTCCGGCGGTGCGCAACGAAGGTGCATGCGACTGGTTCGTGCTGATCGACGGCACGCATGTCGGCGCGGTCTCGGCCGTCATTGCCGAACGCTTCACCGGCCCCGCCGCATCGCCCTTCCCGCTTCCCGTCTCCGTCGGCACCTACAGCCTGATGTGGGACCTCGCGAAGAGCGATATCGCGCGCGGCTAGCGCGCACTGAGATTCGGCTCGGGCTTCACCTCTCCCCGGCGGGGAGAGGTCGGATTGCGCAGCAATCCGGGTGAGGGGCCGCAGCATTCGGTCAGACTGTAACCCCTCACCCGGATCGCATCTTTTCGATGCGATCCGACCTCTCCCTACGGGAGAGGTGAAGCCTCGGCTCGCATCGATACAACTAAACTCCATTCGAACTTCAGGACACTCGCACGCACCGCAGCATGTTGCACCGCCGCATTGTTGCGCGCGGCCGTTAATGCTGTGCGCGCGCAGCTCCCATGAAAGCGGGTGATCACCCAAATTTGCCGTTGTACTTCAGACCGGTTCTAATAAGCTAACTCAATGACGTCATTCAGAAACCAGATCGACGCGCGTTAGCGTTCGCCAAGCTCAAGAAAAGGCCGCGGGGTCTTTGGGCCTGCGCGGACAGGGTAGGAATGAAACCGACCGATATCGCGGCCCCCGACTACTTTCACAAAGTGGTCGATTGCCAGTGGGCCTGTCCTGCGCACACCCCGGTTCCCGAATACATCCGACTGATCGCACAAGGCCGCTACAGCGACGCCTACATGATCAATTGGCAATCGAACGTGTTTCCCGGAATTCTGGGACGCACCTGCGATCGTCCATGCGAGCCGGCGTGCCGCCGTGGACGCGTCGAGGAAACACCGGTCGCGATCTGCCGCCTCAAGCGCGTCGCAGCCGACTTCAAGGACGACATCAAGCACCGCCTGCCGAAGCCCTCGCCGAAGAACGGCAAGCGCGTCGCGCTGGTCGGCGGCGGTCCGGCCTCGCTGACGGTGGCGCGCGATCTGGCGCCGCTCGGCTATCACTGCACCGTGTTCGACGGCGATCCGGAGGCCGGCGGCATGATGCGCTCGCAGATCCCGAAGTTCCGCCTGCCCAATTCGGTGATCGACGAGGAGACCGGCTACATCCTGGGTCTCGGCGTCGACTTCAAGGGCGGTCACCGCATCGAGAGCATGAAGGCGCTGCTCGCGGAGAAATACGACGCGATCTTCGTCGGCTCCGGCGCGCCGCGCGGCCGCGAGCTCGACATTCCCGGCCGGAAAGAGGCCGCCGCCAACGTCCATATCGGCATCGACTGGCTGTCGTCGGTGTCGTTCGGCCACACCGACAAGATCGGCAAGCGCGTGATCGTGCTCGGCGGCGGCAACACCGCGATGGATTGCTGCCGCACGGCGCGCCGCCTCGGCGGCGAGGACGTCAAGGTGATCGTTCGCTCCGGCTTCGAGGAGATGAAGGCCTCGCCCTGGGAGAAGGAGGACGCCATCCACGAGGACATCCCGATCCTCAACTTCCTGGTCCCCGTCGCCTTCATCCACGCAGACGGCAAGCTCACCGGCATCACCTTCCAGAAGGTGAAGGCCGAATACGACGCCAAGGGCCGCCGCAACCTGGTGCCCTCGGGCGAGCCGGACCAGACCTTCGAATGCGACGACGTGCTGGTCGCGGTCGGCCAGGAGAACGCCTTTCCCTGGATCGAGCAGGACTGCGGCATCGAGTTCGACAAATGGCACATGCCCAAGGTCGATCCGAACACCTTCGTCTCGACCAACCCCAAGGTCTTCTTCGGCGGCGACGCCGCTTTCGGCCCGAAGAACATCATCTGGGCGGTGGCGCAGGGTCATGACGCCGCGCTGTCGATCCACAAGCTGCTGTCGGGCGAGGACATCACCGAGCGGCCGCTGCCTGAGGTGCATGTCTCCTCGCAGAAGATGGGCATCCACGAATGGAGCTATGACAACGACATCTCCGTCGACAAGCGCTTCAAGGTGCCGCATCGCGACAAGGTGATCGCGCTGAAGGACATCCGCACCGAGGTCGAGCTCGGCTACGACGTCAAGCTCGCGCTCGGCGAAGCCCATCGCTGCCTGAACTGCGACGTGCAGACGGTGTTCTCGACCTCGCTCTGCATCGAATGCGACGCCTGCGTCGACATCTGTCCGATGGACTGCATCACCTTCACGGAGAATGGCGAGGAAGCCGACCTGCGCCAGCGCCTGAAGGCGCCGTCGCTGCGTCCGGACCAGGACCTTTACGTGTCCTCCGATCTCAAGACCGGGCGCGTGATGGTGAAGGACGAGGATGTCTGCCTGCATTGCGGGCTGTGCGCCGAGCGTTGTCCCACCGGAGCCTGGGACATGCAGAAGTATTTGATCGATATGACTCACGCAGGTTCAGCATGTCCGACAAAAAGCCGATCAGCAGCGTAAACGACTTCGTCGTCCGCTTCGCCAACGTCAACGGATCGGGCTCGGCCAGCGCCAACGAGATGTTCGCGCGCGCGATCCTGCGCCATGGCGTGCCGGTGTCCCCGCGCAACATCTTCCCCTCCAACATCCAGGGCCTGCCGACCTGGTACGAGGTGCGGGTGACGGAAGCCGGCCATCTCGGCGCCCGCGGCGGCGTCGACATGATGGTGGCGATGAACCCGCAGACTTGGGACAAGGACGTCGCCGGCATCGAGCCCGGCGGCTACCTGTTCTACGATTCCACCAAGCCGATGCCGTCGACGAAATTCCGCGACGACATCACCGTGATCGGCGTGCCGCTCACCGCGATCACCAACTCGACCTACACCGATCCGCGCCAGCGCCAGCTGTTCAAGAACATCATCTATCTCGGCGCGCTGTCCGCGCTGCTCGACATGGACGCGAAGCTGATCGAGCAGCTGATCGGCGAGCAGTACAAGGGCAAGGAGAAGCTGCTCTCCTCCAACGTCCATGCGCTGCATCTCGGTCGCGACTGGGCGCTTCAGAACCTGAAATGCCCGATCGGGCTGCGGGTGAAGAAGTCCGACAAGGTCGGCGACAGCATCTTCATCGAGGGCAACAGCGCCGCCGCGCTCGGCGCCGTCTATGGCGGCGCCACCGTGTGCGCCTGGTATCCGATCACGCCGTCCTCGTCGGTGGCGGAAGCCTTCACCGCCCATTGCAAGAAGTACCGGCACGATCCTGAGACGGGCAAGGCGAAATACGCCATCGTGCAGGGCGAGGACGAGCTTGCCTCGATCGGCATCGTGATCGGCGCGTCCTGGAACGGCGCCCGCGCCTTCACCGCGACCTCCGGCCCCGGCATCTCCTTGATGACCGAGTTCATCGGCCTGTCATATTTTGCCGAGATCCCGGCCGTGATCATGAACATCCAGCGCGCCGGCCCCTCGACGGGCATGCCGACCCGCACCCAGCAATGCGACATCATCGCCTGCGCCTATGCCTCGCATGGCGACACCAAGCATGTGCTGCTGTTCCCGGAAGATCCGGCGGAGGCCTTCGAGTTCGCAGCCGCCGCCTTCGATCTCGCCGAGCGGCTCCAGACCACGATCTTCCTGATGCTCGACCTCGACATCGGCATGAACCACCGTCTCTGCCGTCCGCTGAAGTGGGACGATGCCCGGCAGTATGACCGCGGCAAGATCATGACCGCGGAGATGCTGGAGGAAGGCCGCGACTTCGGCCGCTATCTCGACGTCGACGGCGACGGCATCCCCTACCGCACCTATCCCGGCACGCATCCGACCAAGGGCTCCTACTTTACCCGCGGCACCTCGCGCGACCGCTATGCGCGCTACTCCGAGGAAGGCCCGGTCTATGCCGACAACATGCAGCGCCTGGTGCGCAAGTTCGAGACGGCGCAGGACCTCGTGCCGCGGCCGCTCCAGGCCAACGCGGAGCGGCCGACCAAATATGGCGTGATCTATTTCGGCTCGACCTCGCCGGCGATGGACGAGGCGATCGGCCTGCTGGAAGCGCGCGGCCACCAGCTCGATCGCCTGCGCATCCGCGCCTTCCCGTTCCATTCGAGCGTGGCGAGCTTCCTCGCCGAGCACGATTTCGTCTATGTGGTCGAGCAGAACCGCGACAGCCAGCTCCGCCAGCTCATCGTCAACGAGAACGGCATCGACCCGGTGCGGCTCGTGCCGATCGTGCATTATGACGGCTCGCCGATCACCGCCCGTTTCATCGCAAAAGCCATTGGCGACCACCAGGATCACCTCAAGGTGACCCCGCTCCGCAAGGCCGTGTCATGATTTGCGCGTCGCTCTCTCCGTCGTCATGTCCGGGCATAGCCGTCCGAAGGACGGCGTCGCTTCCGCTCGCCTATGCCCGGGCATCCACGCCTTTCTTCTTCCTGGCCAAGACGTGGATGGCCGGGTCAAGCCCGGCCATGACGGGCTTGGGATCGCAGGTGCTGTCATGACCTATATTGCCAAGCCGAAATTCCATCATCCGGGCCTCAAGAAGAACGAGCTCGGCTACACGCATCGCGACTACGAGGGCAAGATCTCGACGCTGTGCGCCGGCTGCGGCCACGATTCGATCACGGCCTCGATCATCGAGGCCTGCTACGAGCTGTCGATCGAGCCGCACCGGGTGGCGAAGATCTCCGGCATCGGCTGCTCGTCGAAGACGCCGGACTATTTCCTCGGCAATTCGCACGGCTTCAACTCCGTGCACGGCCGCATGCCCTCGGTGCTGACCGGGGCCAACCTCGCCAACCGCGACCTGATCTATCTCGGCGTGTCCGGCGACGGCGATTCCGCCTCGATCGGCTTCGGCCAGTTCGCGCATTCGATCCGGCGCGGCGTCAACATGACCTATATCGTCGAGAACAATGGCGTCTACGGCCTCACCAAGGGACAGTTCTCGGCGACCGCCGACCGCGGCTCGAAGTCCAAGAAGGGCGTGACCAACACCGACAACGCCATCGACCTCGTCGCGATCGCGCTGCAACTGGGCGCTACCTTCGTGGCGCGCTCGTTCTCCGGCGACAAGACCCAGCTCGTGCCGCTGATCGCGGCTGCGATCGGCCACAAGGGCGCATCCTTCATCGACGTCATCAGCCCCTGCATCGCCTTCAACAACCATGCCGGCTCGACCAAGAGCTTCGACTATGTCCGCGAGCACAACGACGCGGTGAACCGGCTCGACGTGCTGGTCGGCCGCGATCCGATCGCCGTCGACTACGCGCCGGGCACGGTGCAATTGGTCGAGCAGCATGACGGCAGCAAGATCGCGCTGCGCAAGATCGACGCGGACTACGATCCGCATGACCGGCTCGGCGCCCAGACCTTCCTCGCGAGGCACGCCGCCAAGGGGCAGATCGTCACCGGCCTGCTCTATGTCGACCCTGATGCGGAAGACCTGCACGCGCATCTCAACACGGTCGAGACGCCGCTCAACACCCTGGAAGCGGACACGCTCTGCCCGGGCTCGGCGGCGCTGGACAAGTTCAACGCCAGCCTGCGGTGATCACTTGCCGCGCTGAGGCGGCGTCCTGACGCGCACGGTGATCTTCTCCGACACGACGGGCGGCTCGAACGGATAGTGCTTCGCGTCGCCCAGCACCAGTTGAAGGGTATGGGTCCCGGGCGGAAGCTCGAGAAATGTTTCGGTCTGCCCTGCCCCGAAATGCAGATGCGACTTGTCCTGCGGGATCGGCTCCTTCGGATCGATGGGGTCGCTGACGTCGACCAGCAAATGATGATGGCCGGCGTTCTGGTAGTCGTCGCCGGCATGCGTCACGCCCATGTTGCGCAAGCCGAACCGGACCAGGAAACCGGCGCGCACCTTTTGCCCGTCATACGGGGTGATGAAATAGACCTTTGCGTCCTTTGGAGCAGCCTTACCCTGCGAGAAGGCCACGCCCGGGAGCAATGCGAGCACCGCCGACAACGCCACGCAGCGAAGGATTTGCATCAAATCTACTCCTGCACTCAAGGACTGAGCGCGACACGGAACCCATGCGTCGGATAACGAACGTTGGTATCGTAGCCGTCGCGGTTGGATGGCCGCACGTATCTCGAATCGTTCTTCCAGGAGCCCGAGCGCAGGACGTGCGAACTGCAGTCCCCACCGCCCCATGCCGAACCGTCATTGGGCGCGCCCTGATAAGTCCTGTGCCAGCAATCGGCGACCCACTGATCGACGCCGCCGCCCATGTCGTAGAGTCCAAATGGATTGGGTTTGAAGCTACCGACTTTCGCCGGCTGCTCGGCGGCTGCGTCACCGCAATCCTTGCACCCGGCCACGCCCGGCTGGAGCTTGTCGCCCCACCAATATTTGGTCTGCGTTCCGCCGCGCGCCGCATATTCCCATTCCGCTTCGCTCGGAAGCCGGTACGGCTTCTTCGTCGCCTGCGCGAGCCAGCCCGCATATTGCTGTGCATCGGCCCAGCTCACATTCGTGACGGGGGCGTCGTCCTTCCCGATCGCTGTAAAGCCACACGCCCTTGCAGCGGCGCATTCGTTCCACTGCTGCACCGTCACAGGGTATTTGCCGATCGAGAATGGCTTGATCGCGACCTGGTGAACAGGGCGTTCGGTCGGATCATCATTGCTTCCCATCGTGAAGCTGCCGCCGCGAATGGCGATCATGTCGGGCTCGCTGGCGGGCGTCGGCGATTGGCTGGGCGTCGGTGCCGGCGGCGCAGGTGAAGCCAACGAGGGCGACGGTTGCGGCGTCGGCACGGCCGCTTCGCGCGCCGGGGGCTGCTGGGCAGGAGATGCGACCGGAGAGACGGTCGGCGTGGCGGCCTGCTCGCTTCCCTTGCCGGGCGGCTGCGCCAGAAGATACCAGAGCACGCCGGCGGCGCTGACCAGCAATGTCAAGCCGAGGAGAAAGATCAAGGTATTCTCGCGCCGGCCCCGCGTCCCGCCGACGGCATCTGCGTCGGGCAGCACGCGATAGATGCGTACGGGATCGGTGATGTTCTTCACCTTGCGGTCGCCAAGGGCCTCGTAGCCGCACACCACCTTGTGCTTGATCTGCTCGTAGATCGCGCCCGAGATGTAGACCTGACCGGGCTCGGCAATGCCCTCGATACGCGTGGCGATGTTGACGCCATCGCCGTAAACGTCGTCCGGCTCGATGATGACATCACCGAGATTGACGCCAATTCGGTACTCGATCCGGGAAGCCTTCGGAAGCGAGGCATTGCGGCCGATGAGATTCTGCTGGATGACGATGCTGCAACGAACGGCCTCAACAGGGCTGTCGAAAATCGCGATGAAGCCATCGCCCGTCGTCTTCACCAGGTTTCCATGGTGCTCGACGATGCTGGGTTCGACGAGGTCCCGCTCGATCCGCTTGACGCGGACATGCGTGCCTTCCTCGTCGGCCTGCATCAAGCGGCTGTAGGAAGCGATGTCACCGACAATGATTGCTGCGAGACGACGAGGCATTGCGCCGTGCGAAGGCGGCTCGTTCTGATTCCCGGATCTGAAGTTGCGAATTTCGCCCATTGCGCGGGGACTCCACAAACTTGCACAGGCAGCCCCAGCCTACGACTTCGAGAAGCAGTCGTCTGTGAAGGCTATCACACTGACAAACTGGAACAATGTCGAAGGAGTCGTCGACATCGAGTTCCAGGGAGCGAGGACCTTGAACCCTTCTGGTCCAACCAGCGACTAAAGCACCGCTCGGAACATCCAAGCCACGCGGTGCTTCTCTCTCAGGGCGACGAAGTCCGCCACTGGTTCAGCCAAGACACATCGGGCTTTAATGGACAGGCTCGGGCTCAGCTGCGGCGCGACCCGAATATGCCAACCGGCCGGCCGTCCAGTATTGCTTGCAGGTCTCGAACAGCGTTTCGCCGTCCATGGTCAGACCGCCCGTGACGAGCACGCCGTCCGCGCCAATGGGCTTGTTCAGCAGCGACAAGACGCGCTTCAGAAAGCCGCCTTCGAACCGCTCGGCAAGAAGAGGATCGACCTGAAGAACGACGATCTTCTGGCTGCGATACCGAAAGATCGATATGTCCCTCACCGATCTCCACGAGATGGTGTCATCGGCGATCCTGGTGTCGCGAATGCCGATACGGGTGATGAAGAGGACCGGCTCCCTGGCGGAGATCAACGTCCAGAGCGTCTTGCAGGTGGCCAGGCCGAAAAACACGATGCCGAAATAGCTGAGCGCGATCTGGATCGTGGCGATGTCCTTGCCATAGTGCCAGCTGAATGCGAGCGCGCCGCACAGCAGCGTCGCCAGCAGGCCGGCTCCCAGCAACTGGAACAGCCGCGCAAGGGAATAGCCGATCGCAAGGTTGGGCAAGTTCTGACTTATGGACATTTTGACCGCCACCAGTCATCTGCAACAACCAGGGGTTTACCAACACCCCTCCTTCCAAATTGTTAAAGCGGGAACCTTGCGCGAGGCTGCCCGCAAGGTGTGCGGCCAGGAACGCTTGAACGCAACGCTTTCCGCCCGCGACTAACCGCCAATCGGCCCTGATCGTCCCGCCGCGGGCCGTCAACGGTTCACGCGTTCGGTGCGATCATGAAGCTTGCCCTCATCCTGCCGCCTGCCCTTGCCGCATTCACCGGCGTCGCCCACGCCGATGAGGCCGATAAAGTCCGGGAAACCACGAAAGCCGAAGCCGACGCCTTCACGGCCCGTATCTATGCGGGGGCGCCGGGCGACAAGGCCTATGTCTGCTTCGTTCGTCGCTATGATGCCGAACATCTGGCGCGGCATCCCAAGCAGAAGGTCGCGTCGATGAAGCTGCTGATGTCCGCGGAGACCGACAAGGAGGACAAGCAGCTTCACAATTCCTTCCGCCTGGGCTTCCGCTATCGCCATCGCAGCGGCGATTTCGACTCCAGCGGGTCGTGTGGCAGCCACGCGGTGCTTCTCACTCAGGGCGACGAGGTGCGCCTCGGCTGCGGCGTCGACTGCGAAGGCGGCGGTATCGAAGTGGCGCTGTCCAAGGACAACAAGTCCGCCATCATTCGGCTCGAACAGGTCAGGGTCTGGCAGAACAACAAGCCGGATGACGAGGCCGAGCAATCGCTGGTCGCCGGCGCCGACGACAAGATTTTCCGCCTCGACCGCACCGACAACAGCGAGTGCGCCTCGCTGGTGACCGACCGCAAGGAACTCGCCGCGCTCCGCCACAGGTGATATGTGTCCGGCAACATCAGGCGCAGCCGAGGGAGATCGCCATGAACCGCCGGAACATCCTGTGGAGCACCGTCTCGGCCCTGGGCGCGGCGTTTGGCGCCTCCGGCGCCAAGGCTGCGACGGAAGCCGGCACAGGCAACAAGCTCAAGGTGGTCTATCATCTCAGCGACGCCGAGAAGGTCAATTTCGTGCTCGGCAACATCCAGAACCACATCGACGGCGTCGGCGGTCCTGATCACGTCACGATCGCGCTGGTGATCCACGGACCCGCGCTGAAGGCGTTTCACGGGGCGCAGGCCAACCCCGATGTCAGCAAGCGCGTCGGCGAGTTCTCCAAGGACGGCGTCGAGCTCGCCGCCTGCGGCAATACGATGAAGGCGCAGAACGTCACGCTGACGGATCTGCTGCCGGGCTTCGTCAGCGCGGAGAAAGGCGGCGTGGTCCGCCTGGCCGAGCTGCAATCGCAGGGCTATCTCTATCTGCGGCCTTGAGGCACTGCGGTTGTGGCGAAAGAGCTGCGCCCCTCTCCCGCTTGCGGGGGAGGGCTGGGGTGGGGTGTCTCCGCGTCGAGAACCCCCCAAGAGGTGAAAGCCCTCACCCGGCGCATTGCGCCGACCTCTCCCGCAAGCAAGCGAGAGAGGTTAAGCCCGCAAGCCGCTTGACTTATCCATAACTCTGCGGTTATGAGTACATCCATAACTGAATGGTTATGGAAATCGCATGTCCGCCGCCCACGATGTCCTGTTCAGGACGCTCGCCGATCCGACCCGGCGGGCGATCTTCGAGCGATTGTGCCGCGAGGGCGAGCAGACGGTCGGGGCACTGACGGCGCGGTCCGGCGTTTCCCAGCCGGCGGTCTCGAAACATCTCGGCGCGCTGAAGCAGGCCGGCCTCGTGCGCGACCGCCACGAGGGACGCCAGACTCATTACAGCGCGCAGCCCGGTGCGCTCAATCCGCTGGTCGACTGGACCAGCCAGATGGCCGGGTTCTGGCAGAACCGGCTCGACGCACTCGACGATCTCCTGAAGAGGATGGACCAATGAACGAACCCGCGGCTGAGACCCGCTCCGCCGTCATCGAGCGCGAATTTGCCTTTCCGGCCGAGCGGATCTGGCGCGCGCTGACACAGCCGCATCTGATCGAGGAATGGCTGATGAAGAACGACTTCAAGCCGTCGGTCGGCCATCGCTTCAATCTTCGCGGCGAATGGGGCGGCGTGCTGGACTGCGAGGTGCTCACCATCGAGCCGCAGAAGACGCTCGCCTACACCTGGAATTTCGCGCATGAGGACGCGGCATTCGACTTGCGAAGCGTCGTCACCTTCACGCTGACACCGACAAGTGCAGGCACGCATCTGCGCGTCGAGCAGGCGGGCTTCAGCCCGACGCAGAAACAGGCCTATGGCGGCGCGCATGCCGGCTGGAAGCAGTTTCTCACCAAGCTGGACGAGCTGCTGGCGCGGCCGGATTGAGCCCGGCGGCGCGCATCCATTCCGATCATTTCAGAGGAGGTCTCGTTGAACATGTGGATTCGACAAATCCATCGCTGGCTGTCCATCGCCTTCACACTCGCCGTCATCGCGAACATCGTCGCGATGACCATGCAGATCCAGGCGGTGTGGATCGGCTTCCTGGCGCTCGTCCCGCTGATCCCGCTGCTTGCGACCGGGCTGTACTTGTTTGCGCTGCCCTATCTTGACCGGCGCAGCGGCATGCAGCGCGAGGCGAGGTCATGAAGAAGGCGGTCGCGGTGAAGAAGACCAGCACGAAGGACACGGACGGGGCGTCGGCGTCCAAATTGATCGACGGCAGGATCAAGGAGCTCGGCGACTGGCGCGGCGAGATGCTCGGGCGGATTCGCGCCCTGATCAAGGACGCCGACCCCGACGTGGTCGAGGAATGGAAGTGGCGCGGCGTTCCCGTGTGGGAGCACGACGGCATCATCTGCACCGGCGAGACCTACAAGGCCGTCGTGAAGCTGACCTTTGCCAAGGGGGCGGCGCTGGACGACCCGGCCGGCCTGTTCAATTCCAGCCTCGACGGCAATGTGCGGCGCGCGATCGACATCCGCGAAGGCGAGAAAATCAACGAGAAAGCGCTGAAGGCGCTCATCCGCGCGGCCGTGGCCCTGAATACGTCCAAGGCCAGGAAGCCGGCCAAGCGTTCGACTTAGGTACGATGGCCACGCCCCAGTAGACGAGAGCACTTTAAGTCGACGTAAATTCCTGGTGGCCGCCAGAGCAAGCGCGACGACCGCGCCGCGGTCTCCTCAGAGGCTCAGCAGCATCTCTGCCTGTCGAAATTGGCGCCGCGCACGCCGTCCTCATCCTGAGGGCCCGCCAAAGGCGGGTGTCTCGAAGGATGGGCCGCGGGCGAGCTATTCGCCACGTTGATGCTCAAGAGTTACCGGCGGCCTCAGGCCGCTGCCGGGATCGGGCGCGGGCTCACGACATATTCGCGCAGGACCTTGTCGTTGGCATCGACCTCGATCAGCGCGACGTCGTAGGTCCAGAGGTCCGCGAGATGCTGGAGCACCCGCTTGGCGTCGGTCTCGTTGAGCTGTGCGCCCTTGATGACGTGGTGATGCAGGATCAGCCGGCGGTCGCCGGAGAGATCGACGTCGACCACCTCGATATTGGCGTCGATGTAGCCGACATCGTGCTGCCGCGCCAGCTCGCGCCGCACGCGGCGGAAGCCGCGCTCGTCGTGGATGGCATCGACGCGGATGCCGGCACGCTCCTCGGGGTCGTCGTGCAGATGGAACATGCGCAGCTGCCGCATCAGCTTCGGGCTCAGGAACTGGCCGATGAAGCTCTCGTCGCGGTAGTTGGCCCAGACGTCGCGCAGCACGCCCATCACGTCGTTCTTGCCGGCGATGTCAGGGAACCATTCGCGGTCCTCGTCCGACGGGCTGGTGACGATGCGCTCGATGTCCTGCATCATGGCGAAGCCGAGCGCATAGGGATTGAAGCCGGAGAAGCGCGGATCGTCGAATTCGGGCTGGAACACCACATTGGTGTGCGATCCCAGGAATTCGAGGAAGTTGCCGTCGGTGATGCGGCCCTGCTGGTGCAGCTTGGTCATGATGCGATAGTGGACGTAGGTCGCCGTCCCCTCGTTCATCACCTTGGTCTGGCTCTGCGGATAGAAATATTGCGCAATGTGGCGGACGATGCGCAGCAATTCGCGCTGCCAGGGTGCCAGCCGCGGCGCGCTCTTCTCCAGGAAGTAGAGCAGGTTTTCCTGCGGCAGGCCGAGCAGCTTGCGGCGCCGCTCGACGCTGAGCGCGGAGCGGCTCTTGCTCTTCCCTGCCGGCACGGTGCGCCAGAGGTCGTTGAAGACCTCTTCCTCGTGCTGGCGGCGGCGCCCCGCCCGCTTCTCCTCGGCGCGCAGGTCGAGCTTCTTCTTGCCCGGGTAGCGGTCGATGCCGTGCGACATCAGCGCGTGCGCGGCATCGAGCGTACGCTCGACCTCGGCGCGGCCGTAGCGCTCCTCGCATTGCATGACGTAGTTCTTGGCGAAATCGAGATAGTCCAGGATGCCGTCGGCGTCGGTCCACTGCTTGAACAGATAGTTGTTCTTGAAGAAGTGATTGTGGCCGAAGGCGGCGTGCGCGATCACCAGCGTCTGCATCGTCGCCGTGTTCTCCTCCATCAGGTAGGAGATGCAGGGCGAGGAGTTGATCACGATCTCATAGGCGAGGCCCATCAGGCCCTTGCGGTAGGACGCCTCGTGATAGGCGAAGTGCTTGCCGAAGGACCAGTGCTTGTAGAACAGGGGCATGCCGACCGACGAGTAGGCATCCAGCATCTGCTCGGCGGTGATGACCTCGATCTGGTTCGGATAGACGTCGAGACCGAGATCGTTCGTCGCCACCTCCTCGCAAGCGTCGGTAATGCGCTGCAAGGTGTGGAAATCCCAATCCGCGCCTTCGAACAATCTTTCCGTCATGGAGCGGCTTTCTCCTGAGAGGTTTCGCGGCGCTGGAACAGGTCGTGGAACACCGGAAAGATCTCGCTGCGCTCGCTGACCTTGCGCATCGAGAGCGATGCGCCGCTGTTGCGCAGGCGCTCATACAGGGTCCAGAGCGAGGAGTCGGAGAGATCGAAGGCGCTGCCGCCGGACTCCCCGACTTCGAGATAGGCAAAGAACTGGCAGATCGGGAGGATCTTGTCGGTCAGCAGCATGCCGGTGAGCTCGCCGTCGGAATAGGAATTGTCGCCGTCGGAAGCCTGGGCGGCATAGATGTTCCAGTCCGACGGATTGAAGCGCTCGCGCACGATATCGTGCATCGCCTGGAGCGCGCTGGAGACCAGCGTGCCGCCCGAAGCCGGACCGTAGAAGAAGGTCTGCTCGTCGACCTCCTCGGCGCGGTCGGTGTGGCGGATGAAGACGATCTCGACATGCTTGTAGCGGCGCTTCAAGAACACATAGAGCAGCATGTAGAACCGCTTGGCGAGATCCTTCATGTGCTCGGACATCGAGCCGGAGACGTCCATCAGGCAGAACATCACGGCCTGCGCGACCGGCTTGGGCACCGTCTCGAAGCGGCGATAGCGGATGTCCAGCGGATCGATGAAGGGAATGCGCTTGGACTTCGCTTTCAGTCTTTCGAGCAGAGCGAGAAGTTCCGTGCGCTCATCCTCATCGGTGGACGCAGCGATCGCGGCTTCCAGCTCCTCGATCTCCTCCTTACGGGGGCGCTTGAGCGCGATACGGCGCGCAAGCGCGAGCCGGACAGTCCGGCTGACCGATATGTTGGCGGGCGAACCGGACGTGGTGTAGCCGGCGCGCTGGATGCCCTCGCTCTCGGTTTGCGCGATCTTGCGCTTGGCGAGATCGGGCAGCTCGAGATCGTCGAGAAAGAGATCGACGAATTCGTCGCGGCTGAGCACGAAGCGGAAGGCGTCCTCGCTGTCGCCCTCGCCGGGACCGGAATCCTTGGCGCTGCCCTGGCCGGAGCGCTGGAGATAATCGCCCTCGACGAACTTCTTGTTCCCGGGCAGCACCATGTCCCGCGTTCCGCCTTCACGGCGGAAACGCGGCTCGTGCATGCCGTCGAGCGGGATCGTGACCTCACCACCCTCCAGGACGTCCTTGATGTCGCGTTCCTGCGAGGTCTTCTTGACGGCGCCCTGCACCAGGGATTTGGCCCGACGCAAGAACCGCTGGCGGTTCTCAAGACTCTTGCCGCCTGGATTCAGGCGCCTGTCAATAATGTGAATGGCCACTTTCTCATCCGCCTCAACCGGCTTGCTTCACACGCATGTACCATTCGACCAGTCGGCGAACCTGACGCTCGGTGTAGCCGCGCTCCACCATGCGTGCGACGAACTCGCCGTGCTTCTTCTCCGTCTCGCCGTCCTTCTTCGACCCGAACGAGATGACCGGAAGCAGGTCCTCGACCTGGGAGAATATCCGCTTTTCGATCACATCGCGAATCTTCTCGTAGGAGGTCCAGGCCGGATTCTTGCCGGCATTCTGTGCTCTGGCCCGTAACGAGAACTTGACCACCTCGTTCCGGAAATCCTTCGGGTTGGCGATGCCGGCCGGCTTCTCGATCTTGGTCAGCTCCTGATTTAAGAGCTCGCGATCGAGCAACTGGCCGGTGTCGGGATCCTTGAAGTCCTGGTCCTCGATCCAGGCGTCGGCGTAGTCGACGTAGCGGTCGAACAGATTCTGGCCGTAATCCGAGTAGGACTCGAGATAAGCCTTCTGGATCTCGTTGCCGATGAACTCGGCATAGCGCGGCGCCAGATCCGCCTTGATGAATTCGAGGTAGCGCTTCTCGACTTCCTCGGGCAGCTGCTCGCGGCGAATCGACTGCTCCAGCGCGTACATCAGATGCACGGCGTCGGCGGCGACCTCCTGCGGATCGTGGTTGAAGGTCGCAGCCAGGATCTTGAAGGCGAAGCGGGTGGAGACGCCATCCATGCCCTCGTCGACACCGGCAGCATCGCGATATTCCTGGACGCTGCGCGCCTTGGGATCGGATTCCTTCAGGCTCTCGCCATCATACACCCGCATCTTGCCAAACAGCGTGGAATTCTCGTGCTTGCGCAGCCGCGACATCACTGAGAACCGTGCCATCGTTTCCAGCGTCGACGGCGCGCAAGGTGCCGAGGCAAGCTCGGAGCCCTGGATCAGCTTTTCATAGATCTTCTGCTCTTCGGTGACCCGCAGGACATAGGGCACCTTGATCACGCAGATGCGGTCGATGAAGGCCTCGTTGTTCTTGTTGGCCTTGAAGCTCGACCACTCCGCCTCGTTGGAGTGCGCGAGGATGATGCCGGTGAAGGGAATCGCACCGATGTTCTCGGTGCCAATGTAGTTGCCCTCCTGCGTCGCGGTCAGCAGCGGGTGCAACATCTTGATCGGGGCCTTGAACATCTCGACGAACTCGAGGATGCCCTGGTTGGCGCGGTTGAGACCGCCCGAATAGCTGTAGGCGTCGGGATCGTTCTGGGCGTAGGTCTCGAGCTTGCGGATGTCGACCTTGCCGACCAGCGACGAGATGTCCTGGTTGTTCTCGTCACCGGGCTCGGTCTTGGCGATCGCGATCTGGCGCAGCCGTGACGGCTGGATCTTGGCGACGCGGAATTGCGAGATGTCGCCGCCGAAGGCTTCGAGCCGCTTGTAGCACCACGGGCTCATCAACCCGGTGAGACGCCGGCGCGGAATGCCGTACTTCTCCTCCAGCATCGGCCCGAGCTGATCGGGATCGAACAGGCTGAGCGGGCTCTCGAACACGGGCGAGAGTTCGTCGCCGGCCTTGAGCACGTAGATCGGCTGCACTTCCATCAGCGACTTCAGCCGCTCGGCCAGCGAGGATTTGCCGCCACCGACCGGGCCAAGCAGATAGAGGATCTGCTTGCGCTCTTCGAGGCCTTGCGCGGCGTGACGGAAGAAACCGACGATGCGCTCGATGGTTTCTTCCATGCCGTAGAAGCCAGCAAAGGCCGGATAGGTGCGGATGGTGCGGTTCAAAAAAATACGGCCAAGGCGGGAATCCTTGGCCGTGTCAATCGTCTGGGGTTCGCCGATCGCTGCTAGCAGTCGTTCGGCCGCGTTCGCGTATTTCATGGGATCGCTTCGACACGATTCCAGATATTCCGCCATCGACATGTCGTGCTGGCTTCTCGCCTCGAACGACCGAGCGAAAGCGTTGAACAGAGAATCGTTGTACATGATCCCTCTCCGCGTGAGTTCCGCTACAAGCTGAAACGAAAGCAGTTACCGGACCGTTCCTCAGGCCATTTCGAATCAGCGTGAGCACATGACGATCATTGGACACCCGGGGGCCGACTCCACGCAACGCACAACGTAGGCAACCAGGTGAGTTACGAACAGGCACCTGCCTGTTATTTATGCGAATCTATGTATATTTTCGCTCATTTCCAGCAAATGTCACTCGGCCGCAACATCCGGGCATTACCGGGGATCAAGCCTATCCGGCGGTGCAGCATAGCCGTCAGCCGGCGGCAGCTTTGTGACGCTTGTACGGCCAAGCCTTGTGAGACCGAACCTGAGTCTGGCGCACCTTGATCGCGGTCCCGCCGCAATGCGGTGCGTGAGTAGCTGGCAGCATGACAGTCACGGCAGGCGCGCAGCAATGTGTCAAAATCGGTCGCCAGCCCGTCGGGGCGAATGACGATGCGGTCGTCCTGCGCGCCGCGCGACGTCGATCGGATCCCGGCGCGGATACGGGCGAGCTGCCGCTGCAAGGCCCGCGTCGGCGCCGGCAAGATCATCCTGTGGCCGCGCCGCTCCCCGGTCGAAACCTCCGCAATCGACTCCCGCAGCAGAAATTCATTGCCGATGCGACGATCGCGAATGCCATGGGGGGTGACGATCACCACCGGCCCGCGTTCGGCGGGGAGCATCCAGATCAGCCGGCTTGTGACCAGGCCGAACAGCGCGACGCCGGCATAGCCGACCGTCGTGTCGTAGTCGCCGAGGCCGTCCCACCAGTCGAAGGCAAGGCTGGCGCTGAGCAGGGTCATCGCAAAGCCCGACGCGACCAGCAGCCGCAGATACGTCGCGCATGGGTTGGTTTCGAGATCGTGGGCCGCGTCGATGCTTACGGCCGGCGCGACCGATTGCGGACCGCCGGCAACGGCGAGCGGTGGGCCGTCGGGATGCGCGTGCATGCTTTCCCCCAGCATGGTCATTCGCAACCGGGCGGCGAAGCATCTGGCGGATCGGAATCCGCTGATGGCACTCTTGTGCAGCGGCCGGCAGACGTTACGCAACAAGACCTCGGCCGAACCTCTCCGGCCAACGACTTTTCACGCAACAAAGCCACAGCCGCCTGGATCGCCATGATCGCGACGGAGTTACACCGAGGGTATGACGCCTATACCCTTGATTGGTTCCCTCCCGGGAGCATGTTAGCTAGAGGATAGCGCGTCAGGACCGGCGCGGAAACCCCTCGCCCGCAGGCTTGGAGATAAATAAGCATCATGAATCCCGTCAAAGAACTGGAAAAGCACGGACAGGCCGTCTGGCTGGACTTCCTGGCCCGTGGCTTCATCGCCAAGGGCGACCTCAAGCGGCTGATCGACACCGACGGCGTCAAGGGCGTCACCTCCAATCCGTCGATCTTCGAGAAGGCGATCGGCAGTTCGGACGAGTACGACGCTCCGATCGGCAAGGCGCTGAAGCGCGGCGACCGGAGCGTGGCCGACCTGTTCGAAACCGTCGCGGTGGAGGACATCCAGAATGCCGCCGACGTGCTGCGCCCGGTCTATGACCGCCTCAAGGGGGGCGACGGCTATGTCAGCCTGGAGGTCTCGCCCTATCTCGCGATGGACACCGCCGGCACGGTCGCCGAGGCGCGGCGGCTCTGGAAGGACGTCAACCGCAAGAATCTGATGGTGAAGGTGCCGGCGACACCGGAAGGCCTGCCGGCGATTGAGACGCTCATCGGCGAGGGCATCAGCATCAACATCACGCTACTGTTCTCCAGGGACGTCTACCTCCAGGTCGCGGAGGCCTACCTCGCCGGTCTCGAAAAGTACGTCGCCGGCGGCGGCGATCCGTCGCATGTCGCGAGCGTCGCGAGCTTCTTCGTCAGCCGCATCGATTCGGTGGTCGACAAGCAGCTCGACGAGAAGATCGCGCGCGCCAACGATCCCAGCGAGAAGGAACGGCTCGCCGCGCTCAAGGGCAAGGTCGCCATCGCCAACGCCAAGGTCGCCTACCAGGATTACAAGCGCCTGTTCTCCGGTCCCCGCTGGGAGAAGCTCGCCGCCAGGGGCGCCAAGCCGCAGCGCATGCTGTGGGCCTCGACCGGCACCAAGAACAAGGATTACAGCGACGTCCTCTATGTCGAGGAGCTGATCGGCCCCGACACCATCAACACCGTGCCGCCGGCGACGCTGGATGCGTTCCGCGACCACGGCAAGCCGCGCGACAGCCTGGAAGAGAATGTCGACGAGGCAAGGCGCGTGCTGGAAGAGCTGGAGCGCTCCGGCGTCTCGCTCGACGCGATCACCGAAGAGCTGGTCAAGGACGGCGTCAAGCTGTTCGCCGACGCCGCTGACAAGCTCTACGGCGCCGTCGCCCACAAGCGCGCCACCGTGCTCGGGCCCGCGCTCGACCGCCAGCAGCTCTCGCTCGGCGACGGGCTCGGCAAGGCGGTGGCCAAGAGCACCGAGGAATGGCGGGCGTCGGCCAAGATCCGCAGGCTGTGGCAGCGCGACAAGTCGGTCTGGACCGGGGCCGACGAGGACAAATGGCTCGGCTGGCTCGACAGCGCCGCCAAGGCCGACGTCGCCGACTACGAGGACTATGCCAGCCGCGTGAAGGGCCAGAAATTCTCCGATGCGGTCGTGCTCGGCATGGGCGGATCGAGCCTCGGGCCCGAGGTGCTGGCCGAGACCTTTGCGCGAAAGTCAGGCTTCCCGAAGCTGCATGTGCTCGATTCCACCGATCCCACCCAGGTGCGGGCGATGGAAGCGAAGATCGACATCGCCAACACGGTGTTCATCGTGTCCAGCAAGTCCGGCGGCACCACCGAGCCGAACGCGATGAAGGACTATTTCCACGAGCGTGTCGCGCAAGCCGTCGGGCCGAAGGTGAAGACCGGCCATCGCTTCATCGCGGTGACCGATCCCGGCTCGTCGCTGGAGAAGTCGGCCAAGAAGTTGAACTACGCCCGCATCTTCCATGGCGAGCCCTCGATCGGCGGCCGCTATTCGGTGCTCTCGCCGTTCGGCCTGGTGCCGGCGGCGACCGCGGGCGTCGACGTCAAGACCTTCGTCAAGCATGCGCTTGCGATGGCCCGCTCCTGCGGGCCGGACGTGCCGCCAAGTGAGAATCCCGGCGTGCAGCTCGGCCTTGCCATGGGCCTCGCCGGCCTCGAAGGCCGCGACAAGGTGACGATCCTGTCGTCGAAGAAGATCGCCGATTTCGGCGCCTGGGCCGAGCAGCTGATCGCGGAATCGACCGGCAAGGAAGGCAAGGGCCTGATCCCGATCGACGGCGAGCCGCTGGGCGACCCCGCGGCTTACGGCAACGACCGCTTCTTCATCGACATCCGCACCGAAGGCGAGGCGGACGCCGCCCATGACGAGAAGCTTGCCGCGATCGAAGCGGCCGGCCATCCCGTGGTGCGCATCGTCATGAAGTCGATCGACCATCTCGGCCAGGAGTTCTTCCGCTTCGAGATGGCAACGGCGGTGGCAGGCAGCATCCTCGGCATCAACCCGTTCGACCAGCCGGACGTGGAAGCGGCCAAGATCAAGACCCGCGAGCTCACCGCGTCGTTCGAGAAGACCGGCGCGCTGCCGGCGGAGCAGCCGGTGGTCAGCACCGACGAGGCCGATCTCTACACCGACGAGGCCAACGCCACGGCGCTGCGCGCCGCCGGCGCCAACGGCGACCTCACCTCTTGGCTGAAGGCGCATCTGTCCCGCTCCAATCATGGCGACTATGTCGCCCTGCTCGGCTACATCGCGCGCGACAAGACCACCATCGACGCACTTCAGGCGATGCGGCTCGAAGTGCGCGAGAAACGCCATGTCGCGACCTGCGCCGAGTTCGGGCCGCGCTTCCTGCACTCCACGGGGCAAGCCTACAAGGGCGGGCCGGACAGCGGCGTGTTCCTCCAGATCACCGCCGACGATGCCAAGGACCTGGCCGTGCCGGGCCAGAAGGCCAGCTTCGGCGTGATCAAGGCGGCGCAGGCGCGCGGCGATTTCGACGTGCTCACCGAGCGCGGGCGGCGCGCATTGCGCGTCCACCTGAAGGGCGGGCTCAAGAAAGGTCTCGCGGCGCTCAATGCGGCGCTTAACGACGCGCTGAATTAAGGGAATTTCTCAGATGCAACTCGGCATGATCGGCCTCGGCCGGATGGGCGGCAACATCGTTCGCCGGCTGATGCGCCACGGCCATTCGACCGTGGTCTATGACAAGGACGCCAAGGCCGTCGCCGGCCTTGCCGCAGACGGCGCGGTAGGCTCGGCGACGCTGGAGGAGTTCGTCGCGAAGCTCGAGCGGCCGCGCACCGCCTGGGTGATGCTGCCTGCGGGGCGCATCACCGAGACGACGATCGACACGATCGCGGGCGTGATGCAGGAAGGCGACGTCATCATCGACGGCGGCAACACCTTCTGGCAGGACGACGTCCGCCGCGCCAAGGCGCTGAAGGCGCGCGGCATCCACTATGTCGACGTCGGCACCTCTGGCGGCGTCTGGGGTCTCGACCGCGGCTATTGCATGATGATCGGCGGCGAGAAGCAGGTGGTCGACCGGCTCGATCCGATCTTCGCCGCGCTCGCGCCCGGTGCCGGCGACATTCCGCGCACGGAGGGACGTGAGGGGCGCGATCCCCGCATCGAGCAGGGCTACATCCACGCCGGCCCCGTCGGCGCCGGCCACTTCGTCAAGATGATCCACAACGGCATCGAATACGGCCTGATGCAGGCCTATGCCGAAGGGTTCGACATCCTCAAGAACGCCAACATCGATGCCTTGCCGGCGGATCATCGCTACGATTTCGACCTCGCCGACATTGCCGAGGTGTGGCGGCGCGGCAGCGTGATCCCGTCCTGGCTGCTCGACCTCACCTCGACCGCGCTCGCCGACAGCCCGGCATTGGCGGAATATTCCGGCTTCGTCGAGGATTCCGGCGAAGGCCGCTGGACCGTGAATGCGGCGATCGACGAGGCGGTGCCGGCCGAGGTCCTGACCGCGGCGCTCTACACACGTTTCCGTTCCCGCAAGGAACACACCTTTGCCGAAAAAATTCTTTCCGCGATGCGCGCGGGTTTCGGCGGCCACAAGGAGCCGAAGCAGCCGGGCGCTTCGAAGCCCAAGTAAGAGCAACAACGCGAAGGCCAATTGTTCGTGACAAAAGACCCGCAAGCCAAGCGCAAGCCGGAAAATTGCGCCTTCGTTATCTTTGGTGTCACCGGTGACCTCACTCATCGCCTTGTGATGCCCTCGCTGTACAATCTCGCCGCCGAGCACCTGTTACCGGAAAAGTTCTGTGTCGTCGGCGTGGCCCGCAAGGGCCAGTCGGATGACGAGCTGCGCGACAGCCTGTTGAAGGGCCTGCGCCAGTTCGCGACGCGGCCCGTGGACGACGATATCGCCCAGAAGCTGCTGCAATGCCTAACCTTCGTCGAAGCTGACCCGAAGGACCCGCCGTCCTTCGACCGCCTGCGCGAGCATCTGGATTCGCTGGAATGCGCGCAGGACACCGGCGGCAACCGGCTGTTCTATCTGGCAACGCCGCCCGCCGCGTTCGCGCCGACCGCGCGCGAGCTCGGCCGCACCGGTATGATGAAGGAGAACGGCGCCTGGCGGCGCCTCGTGATCGAAAAACCGTTCGGCACCGACCTCGCTTCGGCACGCGCGCTGAATGCCGAGCTGCTGAAGATCATGGACGAGCACCAGATCTACCGGATCGATCACTATCTCGGCAAGGAGACGGTGCAGAACATCCTGGTGCTGCGTTTTGCCAACGGCATGTTCGAGCCGATCTGGAATCGCAACCACATCGACCACATCCAGATCACGGTGGAGGAGAAGCTCGGCGTCGGCCATCGCGGCGGCTTCTACGACGCCACCGGCGCGCTGCGCGACATGGTGCCGAACCACCTGTTCCAGTTGATGTCGCTGGTCGCGATGGAGCCGCCTGCCCGGTTCGACGCGCATTCCGTACGCTCCGAGAAGGCCGACGTGCTGACGTCGATCCAGCAGCCAAGCCGGGAAGAGGCGCTGAAGAATTCGGTCCGCGCGCAATATCTGGCAGGCCGCATTGGCGACGACGAGATCACGGACTATCGCAAGGCCGCGGACGTCAAGCCCGGCAGCACCACCGAGACCTTTGTCGCCCTCAAGCTGATGATCGACAATTGGCGCTGGGCCGGCGTGCCGTTTTACTTGCGCACCGGCAAGGCGCTCGGCCACAAGCGCACCGAAGTCGCCATCAAGTTCAAGCAGGCGCCGCTGTCGATGTTTTCGGGCACGGACGTCGACCGCCTGTCGCAGAATTTCCTCACCATCGGCATTGCACCGACCGAGACCATCGAGCTGCAGTTCAATGCCAAGATCCCGGGGCCGAGCATCACCATCGACGGCGTCGAGATGAAGTTCCGCTACGGCGACTATTTCCGCGTCGATCCCTCGACCGGCTACGAGACGCTGATCTACGACTGCATGATCGGCGACAACATCCTGTTCCAGCGCGCCGACGGCATCGAGGCGGGATGGCAGGCGGTGCAGCCGTTCCTGGACGCCTGGAAGAGCGAGGGCACCAACGGCATCGAGACCTATGAAGCCGGCAGCGACGGCCCCGCCTGCGCCGACGAACTGCTCCGGCGCGACGGACGAAGCTGGCGGAAGTTTTCGTGATGGCGGCGGCCGGCCAGCCGGAGCTGATCGTCGCAGCCGACGCCGGGGCCCTTGCGCAAGCCGCGGCCGAACGGGTGATGGCGCGGATTGCGGCCAACGCGGGGCGAATCGCGATCTGCCTCACCGGCGGCTCCAGCCCGAAGAAGCTCTATCAGCTGCTCGGCGGCGATGCCTGGCGCGGAAAAATCCCGTGGGATCGCGTGCACTGGTTCATCGGCGACGAGCGCTTCGTGCCTGAGAGCGATCCCCTCAACAACATGGCGGTCGCGCGCGCGATCTTTCTCGATCGCAACGCGCCGTCCGGTCACATCCACCCGATCCCGACCGCGGCCGAAAGCCCGGACCAAAGCGCCGAGACCTATGCGCGCGAGCTGCAAGCCTTCTACGGTTCGGAAAGCCTTGATCCGGCCCGGCCGCTGTTCGACCTGGTTCTGATGGGCGCCGGCCCGGACGGTCACACCGCTTCGCTGTTTCCCGGCTCTCCCGAAATCGAGGAAATGCAGCGTTGGGTCGTCGGGGTGCCCAAGGCCAATGTGGCCCCCTTCGTGCCGCGGGTGTCGCTCACCCTGCCCGTCCTTGCGTCCTGCCGCGAAATGCTGTTCGAGATTGCGGGACATGACAAGCAGCCGATCTTGACGCGCCTCCTCAATGGCGAGACTCTGCCGGCTGTACGCGCGCGCTCGAATGGTGAGACCGTCTGGCTGGTCGACCAGGCCGCGCTTCCGGAGGAAATTCGTGGCGGGCGTTGAAGCTCCTTGTGCGTTGATCGTGATGGGCGTGTCGGGCTCGGGCAAGAGCACGGTTGCGGAGGCGCTCGGCGAGCGGCTCGGCTGGCGCTTCGAGGACGGCGACAGCTTTCATCCCGCCAGCAATGTCGAGAAGATGCGGGCCGGCCACCCGCTTACCGACGAGGACCGCTGGCCATGGCTCAACGCTATCGCCGACGAGATCGCGCGGGTCTGCGAAAAGGGCGAGCACGTCATCATCGCCTGCTCGGCGCTGAAGCACACCTATCGGGACGTGCTGCTGCGGGGGCGCGACGACGTCCGCTTCGTCTTCCTGAAGGGCACGAAGGAGCTGATCGCCGAACGGCTCGCGCACCGCAAGGGCCATTTCATGCCGCCCGAGCTGCTGACCAGCCAGTTCAACACGCTGGAAGCCCCGGAGGCGAGCGAGCACGTCATCACCGTCTCGATCGACGAAACCGTCGAGGCGATCGTGGACGGTGTCGTGCGGCAATTGAAACTGGGCGGCGCAATACCCAAGGTCATGAAAACCTAAGGCCGTGAAACCCAAGGTCCTGCCATGACGCAAATCTCTCTCGTGGTGTCCGACGTCGACGGCACGCTGCTGACCAAGGACAAGACGCTGACCGACCGCGCGAGGTTCGCGGTGCAGCGGCTGCACCAGGCCGGCATCGGCTTCACCATCACCTCCAGCCGTCCCGCCATCGGCATGCGCTTCCTGATCGAGCCGCTGGCGCTGTGGCTGCCAGTCGGCCCGTTCAACGGCTCCTCGATCGTCGACCCCGAGATGAAGCCGGTCGAGCAGCACCTCATCCCCGCAGCCGCCGCCGAACGGTGCTTGCAGATCCTCCGGGAGTTCGGCGCCGACATCTGGCTGTTCACCACCGACAAATGGCTGATCGACAACCCCAGCGGCAAATACGTCGCCCATGAGCAGCATACGATCCGCTCCGACCCGACCATCGTGACGGATTTCTCGCCGTACCTTGCGAGCGCCTGCAAGATCGTCGGCGCCAGCGCCGACGCCGCCGGGCTCGAGCGTTGCGAGAAGGCGATGCAGGAGGCGCTCGGCAGCGCGGCGACCGCGGTGCGCTCGCAGACCTATTATCTCGACATCACCCCGCCCGGCTTCAACAAGGGCACCTTCGTCGAGGCCATGGCGAGGCGCCTCGACATTACGACCGACGCGGTCGCCACCATCGGCGACATGCAGAACGACCTCGCGATGTTCCGCGTCAGCGGCGTCTCGATCGCCATGGGTAATGCCACGGACAACGTCAAGGACCAGGCCACCCACGTTACCGCAACCAACGAGCAGGACGGTTTTGCCGAGGCGATGGAGATGATTTTGAAATGGAATGGGGTTGGCTAGGGCTTGATGGCCTCAAATATCTCCGCCGGTCGAGGTTCACCTCTCCCCGACGGGGAGAGGTCGGATTGCGAAGCAATCCGGGTGAGGGGCCGCCGCATCCAGTAAGACTGTGACCCCTCACCCGGATCGCATCTTCGATGCGATCCGACCTCTCCCTACGGGAGAGGTGAAGTGCGTTCCTCGCTGCATCGGTGCAATATCCATTCGTTGCGCCTTACTTCGACCGCTGCACCGCCGGCTTCTCACTCTCCTGCCTTGCCGCCGACAGATTGTGCGCGGTGTTGATCAGCGCGATGTGGGTCAGCGCCTGCGGGAAATTGCCGGTCTGGCGACCCGCCACGGCGTCGTATTCCTCGGCCAACAGCCCGACGTCGTTGGCAAGGGCGGCCACACGGTCGAACAGCGCCTGCGCCATGCCGAGATTGCCTGACAGCACATGGGCATCGGCGAGCCAGAGGCTGCAGGCCAGGAACGCGCCCTCGATCGGCTGCTTTTCCCCGGACACCTCGCGCGGATCGTGCCGCAGCACGAAGCCGTCGCGCATGATGTGCTTCTCGACGGCCGCGATGGTGCCGCGGATGCGCGGGTCCTCCGCCGGCAGGAAGCCGACCGCCGGCAGCAGCAGCACGCTGGCGTCGAGCAGCTTTGAGCCGTAGGACGCGACGAAGGCGTTTTCCTCCGCGTCGAAACCATTGTTGCAGACGTCGCGATGAATGGCCTCGCGCAGCGCGCGCCAATGCAGCAGCGGCGCCTTGAAGCCGAAGGTCTCGGCGCTCTTGATGCCGCGGTCGAAGGCGACCCAGGTCATCACCTTGGAGAAGACGTAGTGCTTCGGCTCGCCGCGCCGCTCCCAGATGCCGTGGTCGGGCCGGTCCCAGACCTCGGCGAGATGATTGAGCACCGCGCATTCCAGCGCCCAGGTTGCCTCGTCATCGAGCTTGAGCCTGGCCATGCGCGACTGGTGGAATGCGTCGATCAGCTCGCCGTAGACGTCGAGCTGGAGCTGAGCATGCGCGGCATTGCCGACGCGGACCGGCTGGGCGCCCTCATAGCCGTCGAGCCAGCCCGCCTCCCATTCCAAGAGCCGGCGCTGGCCCCAGATGCCGTACATGATCTGCATGTTCGCCGGCGAGCCGGCGGCGGCGCGCAAGAGCCAATTGTGCCAGGCCAAGGCTTCCTCGGTGTAGCCCGAATTCATCAGCGCCAGCAGCGTGAAGGTGGCATCGCGCAGCCAGCAGAAGCGGTAGTCCCAGTTCCTGCTGCCGCCGAGCTTCTCGGGCAACGAGGTCGTGGGCGCCGCGACGATGCCGCCGGTCGGGCCGAAGGTCAGCGCCTTCAGCGTGATCAGCGAGCGCATGATGAGATCTTGATACTCGCCGTCCCGCGTGCAGCGGCTGCACCAGTCCTGCCAGAATTTTTCGGTCTCCTGGAGCGCGATCTCCGGATCGATCGGCTCGGGCGGATCGAGGTGCGAGGGGCCGTAGGTCAGCACGAACGGCACCGTCTCGCCGGCCTTCACCTCGAATTCGGCAACCGTCGTCAGGTCCTCGCCGCGGGTCTCGACCGGCGTGCGCAGCACCGTCATGTCCTGGCCGGCGACCGCCAGCAGCGAGCCGTCCTTGCAGCGGCGCACCCAGGGAATATCAATGCCAAAGCCGAAGCGGATCACGAGCTCCATCCGCAGCTTCACCGTGCCGCTGACGCCGCGCACCAGCCGCACGATGTCGGACGCCTTGCCGCGCGGCGGCATGAAGTCGATCAAGGCGACGGTGCCGCTCCTGGTCTCAAACAGCGTTTCGAGGATGAGGGTATGACCGAGATAGCGGCGCGAGATGCCGGTGACGTCTTCGGCCGGCGCGACCAGCCAGCGGCCGTTCTTGCGCGTGCCGACGATCGCGGCAAAACAGGCATCTGAATCGAAGGCGGGCCAGCACAGCCAGTCGATCGAGCCGTTGCGCCCGACCAGCGCCGCGGTCTCGCAGTCGCCGATCAGCGCATAGTCCTCGATCCTCTGAGACAATGTTGTACGAGCCTTGAAAAATCCCGGCTCCTCAACTCCCGCCGAGCAACGAACGTTCCCGCGTCGCGGCCTTCAAGGCCACGAGATCGACCCGGGATGCGATCTTGTCGAGCGCAACAGGAAGCCGCTGACGCCAGTTCGGATGCTCGTCGATCGTGCCGGGAATGTTGGGCTGGTCGATCACGCCGAGCAGGTCCTCGAGCGACACCGCGAGCAGCCGCGAGGGTGTACGCGACAGGAAGGCGAGCACCGAATAGAGATCGTTGGCGTTGATGCCGTTCTGGCGCAGTATCTCATCGAGCATGCCGAGCGCGTGCCAGCGGGCCTTGTCGTCCTCGCCGGGATCGAGCCCGAGCGACAGCTTCATCTTGAGATCGCTGAAGGAGCGCCAACCCGCATAGGTGCACAGGTCGTGCGTGTTCAGCGTCACCAGCGCGTTCGGCCGGTAATAGTCGATGTTGCGGAAGTGGCCGGCATCGTCGCGCTCGAACATCATGACGAGGTAGGACCAGATGCCGAAATCCTGCATGGTCTCGCGGAAACCTTCCGGCACCGTGCCGAGGTCCTCGCCGATCACGATGCATTTATGGGCCGTGCTCTCGCGCGCTACCGCGCCCAGCAGCGCCTCGAACGGCATCTGCACATAGGCGCCGTTGTCGGGCTTGAAGCCGCGCGGCACGAGATAAAGCCGCTTCAGCCCGAGCACGTGATCGATCCGGATGGCGCCGGCATGGCGCATCGAGGCAGCCAGCATGTCGGCGAACGGCACGAAGGATTGCGCTTCTAAGCCGCCGGCGTTGAATCCGGCCAGGCCCCAGTCCTGGCCGACCGTATTGAGCACGTCGGGCGGCGCGCCGACGGCGAGATGGCGGGAAATCGCCGTCTGCTCGTTCCAGGCATCGAAGCCGTTGGACTGCACGCCGACGGCAACGTCGAGATAGAGACCGACGCGCATGCCGAGCTGGCCGGCCAGCTCCTTGGCCGCATGCAACTGGCTATCGGCGGTCCATTGCACGAATTCGACGAACTCGACTTCGCGCTTGTCAGGCCCGTTGCGCAGCTCGGCGCATTTTGTCGCGTCCGGCTGCCGCCACTCCGGCGGCCATTCCCACCACGGCCCGGTGAAGCGATGCCGCAGCACCTCGAAGCAGGCAAAACGGGACAACAGCGGCGCGCGATCCGCGCGGAAGGCGTCGAACTGATTGCGGCGGACACCGCTCGCGCTTGTCACGAAACTGTTGAAGGCAGCGCGCAAGGCCAGCCATTTCAGCGCGGCCATATCCGCATATGGCACACGATCGCCTTCGCGCAGCCGCGCGGCGGTCGCAGCCGCGTCGGGGACGAGGTCAGCTGCAAATTCCGGGATGGCCTCGACGTCGATGTAGAGCGGATTGAGAAACAGCCGGCTGTTCGGCGAATAGGGGCTGCAATCGGCCGGGTGGTCGTCGAACAACACGTGCAGCGGATTGAGGCCGACGCCGTCGGCCCCCAGCTGTTTTGCGAGCCGAACGAGGTCGGCGAGGTCGGTGAAATCGCCGATGCCCCAGTTGCGGTCCGACCGGACGCTGTAGAGCTGCACGGCGAGCAGCCAGCCGCGGTCGAAATCACCACCGAAGGCGCGTTCGGGCGCCACGATCATCGGCACCTCTTCGGTCACGCCTTCGGCATCGGTCAACGTCAAGCGGTGATAGCCGAGCGGCAGGCCGGCGGGCCAGGCGATGACAGGCTCGCGTGTCTCGCCTCGCGCGATCACATTGCCGTTGCCGGCGATCTTCCATTGCAGCGGCGGCGCGCCGGCGGTCGCCAATTCCGTCCGCGGATGCCCCAGGGCGCGAACCACCACCGGCCCACTGACGAAGCGATAAACCCGCTTCTCCGGCAGGGCGTCGAGGATGGATTTGAGGGCCACGGGATCGGTGACCCGCAGCTTTCCGAGGGCGTCGACGAATTCGGACTGAACACCCTTGATCTGGGCTTGAGCTAAAAGATCCATTCGGCACGCAGCTTGCAGGCCATTGTTTGGGTTTGGCCGGGGGCATTGATTTTAGCGAGGTGGCGGAAGACGTTAGTTAGGGGTAACTCACAAACCGGGCCTGCCGTTCCCAGGGGGAACTAATGACACACAAGCGGCTTTCTATATAGGTATCAAGCGTAGGTTCCCGACAAGGGAAACGGGCCCTGCTTTCTTGTCAATGGCATCACCGTGAACAAGACAATTCAAACTGTCGAGAGTGCCGCAGCCGGCAGCGCTTTCCTCATCGAAGACGTCTATCCCTTGATTGACGGCGGCCGTTTCGCCGTGAAGCGGATCGCGGGCGAGCGCGTCGAGGTGTGGGCCGACATCTACCGCGACGGCGAGGCCGTGATCGGCGCCGCGCTGATCTGGCGTCGCGAGCAGGACCGGGAATGGCGGAGCGAGCCGATGATCCATCACGGCGATGACCGTTGGTCCGGCGCGTTCACGCCCGTCGAGCCCGGCCAATATGTCTACGCCATCGAAGCCTGGACCGACGAGTTCGCGACCTGGTCTCACGCGGTCGCGCGCAAGCAGCTGTCCGGCGCCGATGTCAGCCTCGACGCCATCGAGGGCGCCGGGCTCCTGACCAAGGCGCATGGCGCGCGGCAAGGCGCCGCGGCGGTGATCGTCAGACAATGCGAGGACTATCTTCAGACCGGCGAAGTCACCCCGCTGCTTTCAACCGAGCTCGGCAACGCCATGGCCGAGAGCCAGTCGCGACCCGACCTCACCCGCTCGCCGCCCTTCCCGCTGATCGCGGACCGCGGCGAGGCACGCTTTGGCGCCTGGTATCAGATGATGCCGCGCAGCCAGAGCCGGATCCCCGGCCGGCACGGCACGCTACGCGACTGCATCGCGCGCGTGCCCGATATCGCCGCGATGGGCTTTGACGTGCTCTACTTCACGCCGGTCCACCCGATCGGGCATGACAGGCGCAAGGGCCGCAACAACTCACCGGTCGCCACCGAGGGCGAACCCGGCTCGCCCTATGCGATCGGCGCCGCCGAGGGCGGACACGACGCGCTGCATCCCGAGCTCGGCACCATCGAGGATTTCCGCGCGCTGGTTGCGACCTGCCTGGAATATGGCCTCGAGCTCGCGCTCGATTTCGCCGTGCAATGCGCGCCGGACCATCCCTGGCTGACGCAGCATCCGGAATGGTTCAAGTGGCGGCCCGACCGTTCGGTGCGGACGGCGGATGGCCCCTATTCGGACATCGTCATCCCCGATTTCGCCTCCGTCGACCGGGCCGGGCTGTGGAATGCGTTCCGCGACGCCATGCTGTTCTGGATCGACCATGGTGTCACCATGTTCGCCATCGACAATCACGACACCGCGCCGCTTCCGTTCTGGGAGTGGCTGATCCGCGACATCCGCCGCCGGCATCCCGAGGTGATCCTGTTCTCCAAGACATTTGCACGACCGAAGCTGATGAAAGGCCTCGCCAAGCTCGGCTTCGCGCAGTCCTTCACCTATTTCCCCTGGCGCACCTCAAGGTGGGAGCTGGAGCAATATCTCGGCGAGCTGACGCGTTATCCCGAGCGCGACTTCTATCGCCCGAACCTGTTCGTGAACACGCCCGACCTGCTGCCCTATCATCTCCAGAGCGGCGAAGCCTGGGCCTTCAAGTCGCGGCTCGCGCTGGCCGCGACGCTGTCGGGCAATTACGGAATCTATAGCGGCTTTGAATTGCTCGAGCACGAAGCCGTCCCCGGCCACGAGGAATATCTCGATTCCGAGAAGTACCAGATCAAGCAGCGCGACTGGGACAAGCAAGGCAACATCAAGCCTTACATCACCGGGCTCAACCGCATCCGCAACGACAATGCGGCGCTCCAGCAGACGGCGAACTTGCGGTTTCTCGGCATCGAGGACGGCGAGACAATCGCCTTCGTCAAGGAAGCGACCGACCCGGCCAACACCGTCGTCGCCGCCATCGCACTCTCGCGCCATGTGCGCGAATTCTGGTTGCCGCTCGGCGACCTCACCATCGACGTCGGCGGCGAGCGCCGCCACGTCACTGCACTCGAAAACCTCCTCACCGGCGAACAGTCCCGCATCGAATGGGGCGGGATCAGGTTGCGTATCGATCCCGACCGCGATCCGGCGCTGCTGTTCCGCTGCCTGGCGTAAGGGCTCAACGCCATGAATGTTCTGTCCTCCGTCGACACCAAGAAGGCCGATGCTGCCGAGATCGTGGATGAGCTCTGGTACAAGGACGCCGTCATCTACCAGCTCCACGTCAAGGCGTTTGCGGACAGCAACCATGACGGCATCGGCGACTTCGCCGGCCTGACCGAGAAGCTGCCCTATCTCCAGGAGCTCGGCGTCACCGCGCTGTGGCTGCTGCCGTTCTATCCTTCGCCCGGGCGCGACGACGGCTACGACATCGCGGACTACGGCTCGGTCAATCCCGATTTCGGGACGATGAAGGACTTCAAGCGCTTCATCCAGGAAGCGCAGAAGCGCGGCTTGCGCGTCATCACCGAGCTCGTCGTCAACCACACCTCGGACCAGCACAAATGGTTCAAGCGTGCGCGCCGCAGCCATCCGGGCTCGAGCGCCCGCAACTGGTATGTCTGGAGCGACACCGACCAGAAATACCAGGGCACGCGCATCATCTTCACCGACACGGAGAAGTCGAACTGGACCTGGGATCACGAGGCCGGCGCCTTCTACTGGCACCGCTTCTTCTCGCACCAGCCGGACCTCAATTTCGACAATCCGCGCGTGGTCAGCGCCCTCATCCAGGTGATGAAGCGCTGGCTGGACGCCGGCGTCGACGGCTTCCGGCTGGATGCCATTCCCTATCTCTGCGAGCGCGAGGGCACCTCGAACGAGAACCTCCCGGAGACGCATGCGATCATCAAGCGCCTGCGCCAGGAATTGGATTCCTACTCCAAGGGCAAGCTGCTGCTGGCCGAGGCCAATCAATGGCCGGAGGACGTGCAGGAATATTTCGGCCGTGGCGACGAGTGCCACATGGCCTACCACTTCCCGCTGATGCCGCGCATCTACATGGCGATCGCGCAGGAGGACCGCTTCCCGATCACCGACATCCTGCGCCAGACGCCGGACATTCCGGCAAGCTGCCAATGGGCGCTGTTCCTGCGCAACCACGACGAGCTGACGCTGGAAATGGTCACCGACGTCGAGCGCGACTATCTCTGGACCACCTACGCCAACGACCCGCGCGCCCGCATCAATGTCGGCATCCGCCGGCGCCTCGCGCCGCTGATGGACAACGACCGCCGCAAGATCGAGCTGATGAACTCGCTCCTGCTGTCGTTCCCCGGCACGCCGATCATCTATTACGGCGACGAGATCGGCATGGGCGACAACATCTATCTCGGCGACCGCAACGGCGTGCGCACGCCGATGCAATGGAGCCCGGACCGCAACGGCGGCTTCTCGCGCTGCGACCCGGCCCGTCTCTATGCGCCGCTGATCATGGATCCGGTCTACGGCTATGAATCGGTGAACGTGGAGGCGCAGTCGCGCAGCCTGTCGTCGCTGCTCAGCGCCACCAAGCGGCTGATCTCGGTGCGCAAGTCGACGCTCGCCTTCGGCCGCGGCACCATGACCTTCATCCGCCCCGCCAACCGCGCCGTGCTGGCCTATGTCCGGCAATATCGCGACGAGGTGATCCTCTGCGTTGCCAACCTCTCGCGGGCAGCGCAGGCGACCGAGCTCGATCTGTCGCCGTGGAAGGACCGCATCCCGCAGGAGATGCTCGGCCGCACCCGCTTCCCGGCGATCGGCGAGCTGCCCTACATGATCACGCTGGGGCCGTACGGCTTCTACTGGTTCCAGCTCATGGAGCGCGACAAGTCCGCGCCGGTGACGCCGCGCGCCGTGCCGGAATTCGAAACACTGGTGGTGCCGGTCAACTCGACCTGGGTGTCGCTCGCCCGCGAGCGCGGCGTGTTCGAGCGCGACGTGCTGCCGGGATTCTTGTCGCGGACGCGGTGGTATCCCGAACACAATCCCAAGCACATCAAGCCGACGCTGACCTCGGCGGTGCCGTTCTGCGACATCGGCGACAACCGGCCCTGGATCGCGTTCTTCGAAGCGACACAGCACGACGTCGCCACGCGCTATGTCGTGCCGATGCAGATCGAGTGGGTGCGCTTCGACCGCGAGCGCTTCAATCCGAAGGCGCTCGCCGCCGTGCGCCAGGGTGCGCGCGAAGGCACGCTGCTCGACGTCGCGACCGATCAGATCTTCATCGGCCTGTTCCTGCGCAACCTGTCGCAGAACCTGGTGGTGGAAGAGAACAATCTGCGGCTCGAGTTCAAGGCGACCAGCCGGTTCGCCGATTATACCATCAAGGAGCCCGAACGCATCCGCGCGATCGAGCAGTCGAACAGCACCGCGCTGGTCGACAACCAATACGTCGCCAAGATCTATCGCCAGCTCGAAGGAGGCACCAATCCCGAGATCGAGATCGGCCACTACCTCACCGAGATCGCCCGCTTTGCCAATACGCCGGCGCTGCTCGGCAGCGTCGAACTGGTCGAGGGCGATCAGCGCAGCGCATTCGGCGTACTGCACGCCTATGTCGAGAACCAGGGCGACGGCTGGGCGGTGACCACGGGCTATCTCGACCGCTATATCGACGAGCAGCGCGTCTTGTCGGCGGGCGAAGCGCCGCGCGAGACCCAGGAGCAGGCGCCCTACCTGCACTTCATCGCGCAGATCGGCCGGCGCCTCGCCGAGCTGCATGTCGCGCTGGCCGCGGCAACGCCCGATGAACTCGCTCCGGAGCCCATCGGCTCCGCCCACGTCAAGCACTGGGTCTCCGACCTCAAGGCACGCGCCGAGCGGGTTTTCGAGCGACTGGCCGACAGCCGCGACGGCCTGCGGGAAGCGGACCGGCCGCTGATCGACCAGCTCACGGCAGTGCGCCCGAGCCTGCCCGACCGCCTGAATGCGCTCTTGCCATCCGACATCGACGGGTTGAACATCCGTCATCATGGCGACTTCCGGCTCGGGCAAATTCTGATCGTGAAGGACGATATTTTCATCATCGACTTCGACGGCGATCCGCGTCTGCCGCTGGCCGACAAGCGGCGCAAGGCGCCCGCCGCCCGCGACGTCGCCGGCCTGATCCGCTCGATCGATCTTTCGGTTAACGCGGCGCTTGACCGAGCCCTTTCAGGAGGTACCGACGAGCAGAGCCGGCTTGTAGCCGCGCTCGGCGAATGGCGCGCGCGCGCCGCCACCACCTTCCTGTCCGCCTATCGCGAGACCATGACCGATCGGCGGCTGTGGCCGGAAGCTCCGCAGTCCGCGGAAGGCCTGTTAACGTTTTTCCTGCTTGATCAAGCGTTCGACGAAGTAGAGTACGAGCTGTCCCACCGGCCTGAGGGGCTCCATGCGCCGCTGACCGGACTGCTTCGCATTCTGTCCAATGCCGAGAGCGAAGCCCATGCCTAAACTACCAGCCGAGGCCTACGCGATCATCGAGGGCCGCCACTCCGACCCCTTCCACTATCTCGGGCTGCATCCCGAGGGCGGCAAGAGCGTGGTGCGCGCGTTTCTGCCCGAGGCCTCCAATGTCGAGGCGGTCGGCGAGCACGGCGAGGTCGCTCGGCTCGACCGTGTCCACGACGCAGGCCTGTTCGTCGGCGCCTTGCCGAACGGCTCGAAGCACTACCAGCTGCGCGCCAAATTCGGCGACAGCGTCGTCGAGTTCGAGGACGCCTACCGCTTTCCGCCGATCCTGACCGATTTCGACCTCTATCTGCTCGGCGAAGGCACCCATCAGCGCCTCTACGACAAGCTCGGCGCGCATCCGATGCGGCTCGAAGGCATCGACGGCATCGGCTTCGTCGTGCTGGCGCCGAATGCGCGTCGCGTGTCGGTGGTCGGCGACTTCAATTTCTGGGACGGTCGGCGCCATCCCATGCGGGTGCGCGGTGCCGGCTATTGGGAATTGTTCATTCCGCATGCGAAGAACGGCGATCACTACAAGTTCGAGGTCATCGGTCCGCATGGCCATCTGCTGCCGCTGAAATCCGATCCGCTGGCGTTTGCGAGCGAGGTGCGGCCGAAGACGGCCTCCATCGTGTTCGACGAGGCGCACCTGCCGCGTCCGCGCCCGGCGCCTGATGGCATCAATGCGCTGTCGGCGCCGATGTCGATCTACGAGGTCCATCTCGGCTCGTGGCGGCGCAAGGGCGATAATGAATGGCTCACCTACCGTGAGCTGGCCGAGCAGCTGCCGGCCTATGCCCGCGACATGGGGTTTACCCATCTCGAATTCCTCCCCGTCAGCGAGCACCCGTTCGACGGCTCCTGGGGCTATCAGCCGACCGGCCTCTATGCACCGACCAGCCGGTTCGGCACGCCGGAGGATTTTGCCGCGCTGGTCGACGCCTGCCATCGCGAAGGCGTCGCCGTGCTGCTCGACTGGGTGCCCGGTCACTTCCCGGACGATCCGCACGGGCTCGGCAGCTTCGACGGCACCTCGCTCTACGAGCATGCCAACCCGCTCCAGGGCCGGCACCTCGACTGGGGCACGCTGATCTACAATTACGGCCGCACCGAAGTGACGAACTTCCTGGTGTCGAACGCGCTGTTCTGGCTGGAGCGCTACGCGATCGACGGCCTGCGTGTCGATGCCGTCGCGTCCATGCTCTATCTCGACTACAGCCGTCCGCCCGGCGCCTGGATTCCGAACCAGTATGGCGGACGGGAGAACATCGAGGCGATCGCGTTCCTGCGCCGCTTCAACACCGAACTGTTCGCCCGCTTTCCGCAGGCGACCACGGCGGCAGAAGAATCCACGGCGTGGCCGCAGGTCTCGCGCCCGGTCGAATTCGGCGGGCTCGGCTTCGGCTACAAGTGGAACATGGGCTGGATGCACGACACGCTGAACTACATCAGCAAGGATCCAATTCACCGCAAGCATCATCACGGCGAGATCCTGTTCGGCCTGCACTATGCCTTCTCGGAAAATTTCATCCTGCCGCTGTCGCATGACGAGGTCGTGCACGGCAAGCGCTCGATCCTCGGCCGCATGCCCGGCGACGAATGGCAGCGCTTTGCGAATCTGCGCGCCTATTACAGCTTCATGTTCGGCCATCCCGGCAAGAAGCTGCTGTTCATGGGCGCCGAGATCGCGCAAAGCCGCGAATGGAATCACGACCAGTCACTCGACTGGCACCTGCTCGAATACAAGTATCATTCCGGCATCCAGGCGCTGATCCGCGATCTCAACCGGCTCTATCGCGCGGTGCCGGCGCTGCACCAGATGGACTGCGACCAGGCCGGTTTCGAATGGCTGATCACCGATGACGCCAACCGCAACGTGTTCGCCTGGCTGCGCAAGGGGATCGACGAGCACGCGCGCTGTCTGGTGATCGTCAACTTCTCCCCCAACGTCTATCGCAACTATCGCGTTCGCGTGCCCTTTGCCGGCAAGTGGAAAGAGGTGTTCAACTCGGACTCCGCCCATTATGGCGGCAGCAATGTCGGGAACATCGGCGAGGTTCATGCCGTTGGCGGCAAGACGCCCGAACTCCGCCTCACCATCCCGCCGCTCGCCGCGATCTTCCTCGTTCCGGAAAGCTGACCGATGCGCCTGACTGCTGGATCGCCCGCACGCCTCGGCGCAAGCTGGGACGGACGCGGCACCAACTTCGCGCTGTTCTCGGCCAACGCACAGAAGGTCGAGCTCTGCCTGTTCGACACGCAGGGCCGCCGCGAGCTCGAGCGCATCGAATTGCCGGAAAGGACCGAGGACGTCTGGCACGGCTATCTCAACGACGTCTCGCCGGGCCAGCTCTATGGCTATCGCGTGCACGGGCCCTACGAGCCCGAGCACGGCCACCGCTTCAACGCCAACAAGCTGCTGCTCGATCCCTATGCCAAGCGGCTCGCCGGACGGCTGGTCTGGAGCGATGCGCATTTCGCCTACCGCACCGGCAGCCCGCGCGAGGACCTGTCCTTCGACCGGCGCGACAATGCGCGCGGCATGCCCAAGGCCGTCGTGGTCGACGAGACCTTCAACTGGGGCCGGCGCGAGATCCGCCCCAACATCGCCTGGGAAGACACCATCATCTACGAGGCGCACGTCAAGGGCCTGACGCAGAAGCGCGACGACGTCCCGCCGAATTTGCGCGGCACCTATGGCGGCCTATCCTCGCCGGCGATGATCGAGCATCTGAAGAGGCTCGGCGTCACCACGATCGAGCTGCTGCCGATCCACAGCTTCGTCGACGACCGCATATTGGTCGAGAAGAAGCTCGCCAATTACTGGGGCTACAACACGCTGTCCTTCTTCGCACCCGAGGCGCGCTACGCCCAGGACAACGCGCTCGACTCCTTCCGCACCACGGTCGCGCGCCTGCATGATGCCGGCATCGAGGTGATGCTCGACGTCGTCTACAATCACACCGCCGAGGGCAACCACCTCGGCCCGACGCTGTGCTATCGCGGCATCGACAACGCCTCCTATTACTGGCTGAACCGCGAGAACCCGCGCTATTACGACGATTTCACCGGCTGCGGCTCGTCGGTGAACCTCACCCGTCCGCGCGTGCTGCAAATGGTGATGGATTCCTTGCGCTACTGGGTCGAAGTCTGTCATGTCGACGGCTTCCGCTTCGATCTCGCCACCACGCTCGCACGCGGGCCGAATGGTTTTGATCGCGGCATCTCGTTCCTGACCGCGATCCGGCAGGATCCGGTGCTGGCAGCCGTCAAGCTCGTCGCCGAGCCCTGGGACCTCGGCCTCGGCGGCTACCAGGTCGGCGCGTTCCCCTCGCAATGGTCGGAGTGGAACGACCGCTATCGCAGCGCCATGCGCCGCTATTGGAGCGGCGAAGGCAGCCTGATCGGCGACATCTCCAGCCGCATGACGGCATCATCCGACCTGTTCAACCACGACGGCCGGCGGCCGCGCGCCAGCATCAACCACATCACCGTGCATGACGGTTTCACGCTGGCCGACCTCTTCAGCTACAACGAGAAGCACAACGAAGCCAATGGCGAGGACAATCGCGACGGCTCCAACGACAACCACAGCAACAATTGCGGTGTCGAAGGGCCGACCGACGATCCCGGGATTCTCGGCTTGCGCCGCCAGCTTCGCAAGAACGTGCTCGCCTGCCTGATGCTGGCACAGGGCGTTCCCCTGCTTCTCGCCGGCGACGAGGTCGGCAATTCGCAATCCGGCAACAACAACGCCTATTGCCAGGACAACGAGGTCGGCTGGGTCGGCTGGGGCAATCTCGGCAAGGACGGCGACGACATGGTCGATTTCGTCGCCGATCTCGCCGACATCCGCCGCCGCTTCTCGCAGCTTCGCAGCCATCGCTGGCTCGACGGCCGCCCCAAGGACGGCCTGTCTTACGGCGCATTGTGGCTGACGCCCGCCGGAGAGGAGATGACGGAGAACGACTGGAAATTCCCGGAAGGGCGGTTCCTCTCCTATGTGATGGGGCCGATGGAACCGGGCGGGGCCGCGATCTTTATCGTACTGAACGCCGCCCCCGAAGAAATCGCATTCAAATTGCCCAAGATGACCGAATACAAGAGCTGGCAGCAGATCCTCAACACGACCGATGCCAAGCTGAACACGATCGACTTCCCGCCAGGGAGCGACAGCAAGGCGCCGCCGCGCTCCGTGCTCGCCTTCGCGGGGGCGCTATGAGGCCATCCTTCGGCGCGAGGCCGACGAAGGACGGCGTGTCGTTCCGCCTGTGGGCTCCCGGCGCACGACGCGTCGATCTCCTGCTCGACCGAAGGCACGCGATGCAGCGCCGGCAGGACGGCTGGTATGTGGCTGAGATCGCCGGCCTGACCGCCGGCAGTCCCTACAAGTTCAGGATCGACGACGAGATCGACGTGCCCGATCCGGCCTCCGCCTTCCAGCCCGAGGACGTGTTCGGCCCGAGCGAGGTGATCGATCATGACGCCTTCGCCTGGCGCGCGCGCGACTGGCGTGGCCGTCCATGGGAAGAGACGGTGCTGATCGAGAGCCATGTCGGCACCTTCACGCGGGAGGGCACCTACCGCGCCATGATCGACAGGCTCGATCATCTCACAGCAACCGGCATCACGGCGCTTGAACTGATGCCGCTGGCCGATTTCGCCGGCCGCCGTGGCTGGGGCTATGACGGCGTGTTGTGGTATGCGCCCGACAGCGCCTATGGCCGTCCCGAGGACCTGAAGACGCTGATCGACGAGGCGCATCTGCGCGGGCTGATGGTGTTTCTCGACGTCGTCTACAATCATTTCGGCCCCGAAGGGAATTACCTCGGCCGCTATGCACCGAGCTTCTTCACCGACGCGCACACGCCCTGGGGCAGCGCCATCGACTATCGCGTGCCGCAGGCGCGGGCCTTTGCGGTCGAGAATGCGCTGTCCTGGCTCAGCGACTATCGTTTCGACGGCCTGCGGCTCGATGCCGCCAACCACATCATGGCAATGCCCGGCGAGCAGTCGATGCTGCAAGACCTCAGCGTCGCCGCCGGCGAGCTGGCCAAGGCCACGGGACGGCACATCCACCTCGTGCTGGAGAACGGCGACAACCGCGCCAGCCTGCTCGACGCCGCGCAGGAGCCGCCGAACGGCAAATATCGCGCGCAATGGAACGACGACTATCACCACGTCTGGCATGTGATGCTCACCGGCGAGCTCGCCGGTTATTACGCCGACTACCAGACGCCGCGGATGGATCTCGCACGCGCGCTCGCCTCGGGCTTCGTCTACCAGGGCGAGATCTCGGAGTTCTGGGGCAAGAAGCCGCGCGGCGAGCCGAGCCGCGAGCTGCCGCCGGCGACCTTCGTCAACTTCCTGCAAAACCACGACCAGATCGGCAACCGTCCGCTCGGCGACCGGCTCGAGAGCCTGGCATCACCGCGGCAGATCGAAGCCGCGCTCGCGGTCACGCTGCTGGCGCCGATGGTGCCGATGCTGTTTCAGGGCGAGGAATGGGGCTCGAAGGTCCCCTTCCCGTTCTTTTGCGACTTCCAGGGCGGGCTGGCCGACACCGTGCGCAAGGGACGCAGGCAGGAATATGCCTGGGCCTACGAGAAATACGGCGACGGGGTGCCCGACCCGCTGGATCCGGCAACACCATTGTCAGCCGTGCTCGATTGGAGCGACCGCACGCCGGAGCAGGATGCACGACTTGAGCTGGTGCGTGACCTGCTCGCGCTCCGCCGCAAGGAGATCATGCCGCGGCTGGCCGGCGCGAGCTTCGGCGACGCCGAGGCGGCCGATAGCGGCCTGCTCCGTGCGCATTGGCGCATGGGCGACGGCACGACGCTGCGCCTCGTCGCCAATCTCTCGGATCACGAGATCATGTCCACCGACAGCGCGGGCACGCCGATCTGGGGCGGCGCGGCCGGCGATCGGCTTCCGCCCTGGTCGGTGGTCTGGCGCCTCGGAGGTTGACATGCCTCCGGCCATTCCTCTCGCGACCTACCGGCTTCAGCTCACCGCCGATTTCGACTTCGACAAGGCTGCCGCGGTGGTGCCTTATCTCAAATCGCTCGGAATCACGCACCTCTATACCTCGCCGGTGATGAAGGCGCGCAAGGGCTCGACGCACGGCTACGACACCGTCGATCACAGCCAGTTCAATCCGGAGCTCGGCGGCGAGGCCGGCTTTGCGCGGCTGAGCGAGGCTCTCAGGCAGAACGACCTCGGCCTCATCATCGACTTCGTGCCGAACCATGTCGGCGTGCATTTTGCCGACAATCCCTGGTGGCTGGACGTGCTGGAATGGGGACCGACCTCGCCGCACGCGGTCGCCTTCGATATCGACTGGGATCTGCTGCCCCACCGCGCCCGCGGCGGCGTGCTGCTGCCGATCCTCGGTTCGTCCTATGGCGAGGCGCTGGAGCGCGGCGACATCGAGCTGCGCTACGATGCCGGGGAAGGCAGCCTGTCTGCCTGGTATTTCGAGCACCGCCTCCCGATCGCCCCGGAGCGCTATGGCGAAATGCTGCGGATTTTCGTGAAGGAAGCCGATGCCGCCGAGACGGAGGCCGGCAAGCGCCTGCTTTCGCTCGCGGCGCGCTACACCGGGCTGCGCCGCCCCAACCGCAAGGAAGCCCCTGGCTTCAAGGCGGAGCTGAAGGAGATTGCGGGCGCGGCCGACATCATCGCGCGCGGTCTCTCCGCCTATCGTGCGGCCAAGGATCGTCCGGCGCAGACGCTGGCGCTGCATCATCTGCTGGAACGGCAGCACTACAAGCTCGGCCACTGGCGGCTCGCCTCCAGCGACATCAACTACCGCCGCTTCTTCGACGTCAACGGGCTCGCCGGACTGCGTGTCGAGGACCCCGGCACATTCGCTGCCACGCACCGGCTGGTGAAACAGCTCGTTGCCGACGGCAAGCTGCACGGCATCCGTCTCGATCACATCGACGGCCTGCGCGATCCCGCCCAGTACTGCCAGCGGCTGCGCCGGCTGGTGCGCGACGCACAAGGAAACACCAAGCCGTTCTACACCGTGATCGAAAAGATCCTGTGCGAGCACGAGCGCCTGCCGCATTTCGCCGGCGTCCAGGGCACCACCGGCTATGAGTGGATGAACGTCATCACGCAAGTGCTGGTCGACGCCAAGGGGCTGGAAGCGCTGGACGAGACCTGGCGGCAAGTCAGCAATCGCCCACCGCGGCTTGCACCTTACGTCAAGGAGGCCAAGCGGCGGGTGCTGGAGACGCTGCTCACCAGCGAATTCATCGTGCTGACGCGCCTGCTCGCGCGCATCGCCAACGGGCATTACTCGACCCGCGACTTCTCGGCCGACAGCCTGCGGCAGGCGCTCGAGCTCTACGTGCTGCATTTCCCGGTCTATCGCACCTATCTCACGACAAGCGCGCCAGCCGCGCACGATCGCAAGCTGATCGACGACACCATCGTGCGTGCCCGTGCAGAGTGGTTCGCCGCCGACGAGGGCATTTTCGACTTCCTGCGCGATGCCCTGACCATGGACCTGCTCAAGCCAGGCCGGCCCCCGCACAGCGCCCCACGCGTGCGCCGCTTCGCGCTGAAGGTGCAGCAGTTCACCGGGCCGGTGATGGCGAAATCGCTGGAGGACACCGCGTTCTACCAATTCCACCGGCTGCTTGCGCTGAACGAGGTCGGCGGCGATCCCGCGAGCACCGGCCTCGCCATTCCCGCCTTCCACGAGGCCATGCGAGCGCGCGCCAGGGAGTGGCCGCAGGGGATGACGGCAAGCGCCACCCACGACACCAAGCGCGGCGAGGACGCCCGCGCCAGGATCGCAGCGATCAGCGAAATTCCCGGCGAATGGACCAGCGCGGTTTCACGCTGGAAAGTGCTGAACGCGCCGCACCTCGCGCTCCACGGCAATCTGCGCGCGCCATCGGCGACATTCGAATACATGCTCTACCAGACCCTGCTTGGCGCCTGGCCGCTCCAGGAGGCGATCGATGCTGGTTTCGTCGAGCGTATCCAGGCCTACGCGCTGAAGGCCGCGCGCGAGGGCAAGGAAGAGACGAGCTGGCTCAATCCCCACGAGATCTACGAGACCGGACTACGAGACTTCGTCGCGAAGATCCTCGATCCTGCGCAGTCGGGCGAATTCCTGGAGGCGCTGCAAACCCTGGCGCGCCGCGTCGCACTGCTCGGCGCGTTGAACTCGCTGAGCCAGCTCACCCTCAAGGCAACGCTGCCGGGCATCCCGGACTTCTACCAGGGCACCGAATTCTGGGATCTGTCGCTGGTCGATCCCGACAACCGCCGTCCGGTGGATTTTTCCGGGCGGGATACGGCGCTGGGTTCGCTATCCGGTCCGGACTGGAGCAGCCTGATCAAGGCCTGGCCGGATGGCCGCATCAAGCTGGCCTGGACGCGGCACCTCCTCAAGCTGCGCAACGAGCTCGCCGGCGTTTTTGCGCAAGGCGACTACCAGTCGCTGGAGGTCCATGGCGCGCACGCCGATCATGTGATCGCTTTCGCCCGTCGCCGCGACCGCACTGCGGCAATTGTGGTGGTTGGGCGGCTGTTCGCGCCATTCACGCAAGGCGGCCGGGAATGGCCCGCACTCGAAGGTTTTGACGCCACCATCGACATCACCGGCTACACCGCGCCGGGACTTGCGGGCAACGAACTGCCGGTCGTGCAGGCTTTCCGCGATTTTCCTGCGGCCGTCATCGAGGCCCGCACAGCGGGCGCCATCAGGTCTGCGCGGCAGCGCGTGCGCGCCTGAAAATCACTTTCCCTCGTCCTTGGTCAGCAGCAACTGCCCGCGCTTGCGGATGGTCGCCTGCGCCATCTCGGCAAAGCGCTGCAACAGCCAGGGCAGCACGACTTGCACCTTGACCTGGTCGTCGGCGACGTCGACCTGGCCGGTGGCAATCTGCCCGAGCGCGCGGATGCGAAAACTCATGCTGTCGCCGCTCCAGCGCTCCTCCTCGACCTGAATCACGGGAATGCTCGCCGCCGCGCGGCCAAGCCCGGTCTTGAGACGGCGCACCGCCTCCTCGCGGCCGAGACGATGCGGAATTGAAACGACAAGCGGTGCTGACATGGCCTTGCCCTGCGCTGATTGACTCTCGCTTCATCATGCCGGCCCGAGCGGCAAAGGTTCCAAGCGGGTCGGACCCATAGCCACGTTTCACAACTGGAACTTTAAAACCTGCGGCAAGTTGCCATCGCATCACGGGACAGGTGCAAGCGACCCTTTCGACAAAGGGCCGGAGGAGATTAGCATGTCTATCGGTACGATTATTCTGATCATTTTGGTCATCGCGCTGCTCGGCGGCTTCAGCGGCATCGGCGGCGGACCGTTCTACGGCACCGGTTATTACGGCGGCGGCGGCCTCGGGCTCGTCATCGTCATTCTGCTGATCCTGCTGCTGCTGGGACGGATCTAGCCAAGTCGGTCATTCCGGGGCGCGCGCAAGCGCGAACCCGGAATCTCGCGCCGCAAACCTCTGGATTCCGGGTCTGCGCTTCGCGCAGCCCGGAATGACGCTTACAGGAGCGACTACTTCATCTTCCCCGCGAGCTTCTTCATCGCGGCCTTGATCGACGCGGCCGCATCGTCATAGCCCTCCCATGCTTTCGAGCGCGCCAGCAGGCCTGGCACCGTCCGCACCGTATACCGCCTCGGATCGAGATCGCCCGTCACCTGCGCCCAGGTTACCGGCATCGACACGGTCGCGCCGTCGCGGGCGCGGGGCGATAGCGGCGCCACCGCCGTCGACAGGCGGTCATTGCGCAGGTAATCGAGAAAGATCTTTCCGTTGCGCAGCTTCTTGGACATGTTGAGCAGATAGCGCTCGGGATCGTCATCCGCCATCCACTGGCAGACACCTTGCGCGAACGCCTTGGCCTCCTTCCAGCTCACCTTGTCGCGCGCGCCGTGGTGCAGCGGCACCACCACGTGAATGCCCTTGCCGCCGGTGGTCTTGCAGAAGCTCTCCATGCCGACGTCAGTGAGCCGCTGCCGCATCTCCTTGGCCGCCTCGACGACGTCGGCGAAATCGACATCCGGCGCGGGGTCGAGATCGAATACCAACCGGCCCGGCGTGTCATAGGCATCAGGCGCGCAATTCCAGGGATGCAGCTCGAGGCCGCCGATCTGCGCGACCGCGGCAAGTCCCTCGACGCGATCGATCTGCAAATACGGCTTGCGATCGCCGGAAACCTTGGCGAGCTCGAGCAGGTTCGAGGTGCCCTGCATGGCATGGCGCTGGAAGAATGTCTCGCCGCCGATGCCGTCGGGCGCGCGCAGGATCGAGCAGGGGCGGCCTTTCAGGTGCGCGATCATCCAGCCGCCGACCGCCTCGAAATAGCGCGCCAGATCAAGCTTCGTAACTCCCTCGCCGTCGCCGCCATCCGGCCACAGCTCCTTGTCCGGCTTCGAGATCGTGACGCCCATGACCTCGGCGGCGCCGGCATCTTTCTTCTTTGCGGGCTTCACCGGAGCGCGCTTTCCGGCGGAAGGCCTGGCGAGCTCGGTATCGGCGGGCGTTTCCGCCTCGACCTCCTCGGCCGGCTTGTCCTGCCGCAGCCCCTTGAAAGCGGCCTGACGAATGTTGCCGTCGGCGGTGAAGCCGGCGAACTCGATTTCGGCGACGAGTTCAGGCTTCAGCCAGTGCACGTCCCGCGTCTTCTTCGGCGCGTTCTTGCCGCCGAACGGGTTGTCGTTCGACGCCGCCTCCTTCAGGAGCGGCATGATGCGCTTGACCTTGTCGGCGCCGAAACCGGTGCCGACGATGCCGACGAAGACGAGGTGATCGCCGCGATACACGCCGGCCATCAGCGAGCGGAATTTTCCCGCCGTCGTCTTCCAGCCGCCGATCACGACCTCATGGCCGGCCCGGCATTTTGCCTTGGTCCAGCTCTCCGTCCGTCCCGATCGGTACGGCGCGTCCAGCTTCTTCGACACCACGCCTTCAAGCTCGAGCTTGCAGGCCGATTGCAGCACGGCGTCGCCGCCGCTCTCGAAATGCTCGACATAGCGGATCTGGCTCGATTTCCGCTTGCGCTGCTCCAGCAGTTCCTTAAGCCGCGCCTTGCGCTCCCCGAGCGGAAGGCGACGATAGTCGCGGCCTTCAGCGAACAGGAGATCGAAGGCAAAGAAGATCAGGTCCTCGGTCTTGCCATCCGACAGCGCGGCCTGGAGCGAGGAGAAGTTCGGCGCGCCGTTGTGGTCGAGCGCGACGATCTCGCCGTCGATCATGGCCTCCGGCAGCGCGTTCGCCTCCTTCGCGATGGAGGCGAACTTGTCGGTCCAGTCGAGACCCTTGCGAGTCTTCAGCGTCGCCTTGCCGCCCTCGATGCGAAGCTGCACGCGGTAGCCGTCGAACTTGATCTCGTGGCACCAGGCGTCGCCGGCCGGCGGACGCTCGACCGGCGTGCAGAGCTGCGGCGCGACGAAATCCGGCATCTCCGAGACCGTTTTGGCATTCGTCGCGGTCGTGGCTCTCTTCCTTGGCGCCTTGCCGGCCTTCAACGCCGCGCGTGGCGCCGGCGCGACGGTCCGCCCCTTCGTCTCCTCGACGCGGTTGGACTGCCACACCGCATCGGCCTTGCTCTTGGCACCCTTCGCCAGCATGAACGGCTTTGGCGCGCGGCCCTTGCCTTCGGCGATCTGCGCCATTGCGCGGCCAGAGGCGACCGACTTGTCCTCGGCAAGGATGTCTTCGCCCTCGCTTGCATATTCGTCGCGATGCTTGATCAGCAGCCAGTTGGTGCGCTTGCCGCCATCGCGATCGTTGCGCATGCGGACCAGCACCCAGCTTCCGTGCAGCTTTTCGCCGTGCAGCGTGAACTTCAGGTCGCCCTTCTTGAAGCCGCGCTCGGGGTCCTCGGCCTCCCAGGTGCCGCGGTCCCACAGCATGACCGTGCCGCCGCCATATTGGCCTTCCGGAATGGTTCCTTCGAAATCGCCATAGTCGAGCGGATGGTCCTCGACCTCGACCGCCAGCCGCTTGTCATGCGGATCGAGCGAGGGCCCCTTCGTCACCGCCCAGGACTTGAACACGCCATCGAACTCGAGCCGGAAATCGTAGTGCAGCCGGGTGGCATCGTGCTTCTGGATCACGAAGCGTCGCTGCTTCGAGGAGGCTACCGCCGCCTCGCCGGAGGGCTCAGGGGTCTTCTCGAAGTCCCGCTTCTGTCGATAGGTGGAGAGTTTTCGCAGCACGACCGGTCCCGCATCTCTTTCGGCTTCAAGCCTATCACGGCAAAAGTCCCACCCGGAACCAAAACCCGACGGGCCGGTTGGAGTTCCAAAATGCCTTGAAAACGCTGGAGAATGGAATGGCCCCCCGCGCCTATTGGAAGGGAACGTTGAAGCTGTCGCTGGTCAGTTGCCCGGTCGTGCTCTATCCCGCAACGACCGCCGCCGAGAAGACCCGGTTTCACATGATCAACCGCGAGACCGGCAATCGCCTCAAGCAGCAAATGATCGATTCGGAAACCGGCGACGTCGTCGAGGATGGCGAGAAGGTCCGCGGCTACGAGCTGCGCAAGGGCAAATATGTCGAGGTCGAGAAGGAAGAGCTCGAGGCGGTCCAGATCGAGAGCAACCACACCATCGACATCGAGAGCTTCGTCCCCCGGGACGAGATCGACAGGCGCTACCTCAACCACCCCTATTACGTCGCCCCTGACGGCAAGGCCGCGCTCGACGCCTTCGCCGTGATCCGCGATGCCATGAAGGACGAGGAACGCGTGGCGCTCGCAAAAATCGTGCTTACCAACCGCGAGCACATCATCGCGATCGAGCCGCTCGGCAAGGGTCTGCTCGGCACCACGCTGCGCTACCCTTATGAGCTCCGCGACGAGGACCAGTTCTTCGACGACATCAAGAGCCCGAAGATCACCAAGGACATGGTCGAGCTCGCCGGTCACATCCTGCACACCAAGGCTGCGCATTTCGATCCGAGCAAGTTCAAGGACGAGTACGAGACCGCGCTGAAGGCCCTGGTGAAGCGGAAGGCGGGCGGCAAGACAATCGAGCTGCCGGAGCCGGAGGAGCGGCCGAGCAATGTCGTCAGCCTGATGGATGCGCTGAAGCAGAGCCTGAAGGGGCGCGGCGGGAAAAAGACGGCGGCGAAGTCCCATGCGCGCCGAGCGACGGGACGACAACGAGCCGCCAGGAAGACGCACCGGTCGCCGGCGCGGCATCGCAAGGCGGGCTGACTTTGCTCCGTCGTTGCGAGCGTAGCGAAGCAATCCAGAATCCCTCCGCGGAGATAATCTGGATTGCTTCGCTGCGCTCGCAATGACGATGCGGAAACAGGCTCGCGCCACAACCTCAGTCGCCATGGCCGGGCTTGACCCGGGTATCCACGTCTCTCCTCGCGAGCGGAAGCGCGTGGATGGCCGGGTCAAGCCCGGCCATGACGAGTGTAGCTCAAGCCAGCGCTCGATGCTGACGACGCGACCGCCTAATCCCCCGCCTTCAGCCGGTACCCGATCCCCGTCTCCGTCAGTACATATTGCGGACGTTCCGGATCGGCTTCGATCTTCTGGCGGAGCTGGCGGACATAGACGCGCAGATATTGCGCATCGGTCAGCTCGTCCCAGAGCTCCTTGAGCAGGAAGCGGTGGGTCAGCACCTTGCCGGCGTGCTGGACCAGCACGCGCAGGAGATCGTACTCCTTCGGCGACAGCTTGACCTCGCGCTCGCCGACCTTGACGATGCGGCGGACGAGATCGACGGAGAGATCGCCGGTGCGAAACACCGGGCGCTCGCCCTGGACCTGGAGCTGGTGCCGCAGCGCGGCGCGCAGGCGCGCCAGGAGTTCGTCCATGCCGAACGGCTTGGTCAGGTAGTCGTCGGCGCCGAGATCGAGCGCCTGCACCTTGCCCGCTTCGTCGCCCCGGCTCGACAGCACCACGATCGGCACAGCCTCGTTGCGGGCCCGGATGGTGCGGAGCAGCTCGTGCCCCTGGATGTCGGGCAGGCCGAGATCGAGGATGATCAGGGCAGGCTCCTCAGTGAGCTTCTCCAGCGCAATCTTGCCGTTTGACGCTTCCAGTATCTCATAGCCCTGCGTCGTCAGCCCCATCCGCAGCAATTTGCGGATCGGTGGTTCGTCGTCGATGACCAGAACCTTGATCGGGGCGGCACTCATGCGGCGGTATCCAATGCGTGGGTCTGCGCCGGAACGGGCAGACGGATGGTGATGACCGCGCCGCTCCGGTCGCTGCGGTTGGCGGCCGAGATCGTGCCATGCATTGCCTCGACGAAGCCACGGGAAATGGCGAGCCCGAGCCCGGTGCCGGGACGGACGTGATCGCCCTTCTGCACGCGATAGAACTTGTCGAACACGCTCTCGACCTCGTCCGGCGGAATACCGCTGCCCTCGTCAGCGATTTGGAGCACCACTTGATCTCGCTCGCGCTGGCTCTTGATGGAGATAGTCGTCTCTGCCGGCGAATACTTCGCGGCGTTGTCGAGGAGGTTGAACAGCACCTGCTCGAACAGCACCGCGTCGAGCTGGAGCATCGGCAGATCGGCGGCCAACACCAGCTCCACCTTGTGTGCGGTGAGGATCTTGGCTGCCCGACGGAGCGCGCTGCCGACGATCTCGCCGAGATCGTGCAGCGCCGTGTTGGGCACGATGGCGCCGGATTCGAGTTTCGTCATGTCGAGCAGATTGGCGATGAAACGGTTGAGCCGCTCGGATTCGTCGATCACGGTCGCCAGCAGGTCGCGCTTCTCGGTGTCGGACAAGGCGCCGGCCAGATCACGCATGGTGGAGGCCGCCCCCAACACGGAGGCGAGCGGCGTCTTCAGATCATGCGAGATCGAGGTCAGCAGCGCCGAGCGCAATCGCTCGGACTCGACGGTGCGCTTGACGCGGTCCATGTCCTCGACCAGCAGCACGCGCTCGATCGCGAGCGCGCCCTGGTCGACCAGCGCATCCAGCAGCCGGCGCTGGTCCGGCGTCAGCAGCGGCCCGGTGCGGTCGTTGTCGATGCCGATCACGCCGATCGGGCCGCGCCCGGTGCGCATCGGCAGGAACAGCCGCTTCGCGCCCGGCAGCGTGTCCGAGCCGCGGCCGGCCGGGCGATCGTTGCTCCAGGCCCAGTTGGCGGCGGCAAGGTCCGCCTGATCGAGCTGGTCCTCCGGCGGATAGCCGGACTTCACCGTCAGCAGCCCGTCCTCCGGCAGCAGCAGCACCACACGGACCTTCAGCATCAGCGCGATCTGATAGGCGGTCGCCCACAAGACGTCGTCGAGCGTTGCCGTGCCGGCGAGCTTCCGGCTGAACGCATAGAGCTGCTCGGTGGTCCTGATGCGGCCGATCGCGGCATCGGCCTGCGTCCGCACGCGTGCGGCGACGTTGGAAACGATCATCGCCACCACCATGAACAGCACGAAGGCGGCGACGTTGGTCGGGTCGGTGATCGTGAAGGTGTAGATCGGCGGCAGGAAGAAGAAATTATAAGACAGCGAGGCCGCGACGGTGGCAAGCAGCGATGGCCAAAGGCCATAGCGGACCGCGACCGCCACCACCGCCGTGAGCAGCACGAGGTCAACGTTCTCGATGCCGAACCGGGGCTGGATCAGCTCGGCGGCGCCGAGACCGATCAGCACGATGCCGAGCGCCTTCAGATACGGCAGCGGGACGAACGGCTCCGTCCGCGCCGCGGTCTGCACCGCGGTCTTGGGCGCCGCCTCACCAGGCACATCGTCGCCGGCGATGACATGAACCGTGATATTGCCGGCACGGCGCACCAGGTCATGCACGACGGAGCCACGCGTGATCTCGAACCAGCGCGAGCGCGTCGACTTGCCGATCACGATCTGGGTGACGTTGTTGCCTTGTGCGAAATTGACGACGTCGTCGGCGATGCGCCGGCCGACGGCGGGAATGGTCAAGGCTTCGCCACCGAGCGATTCCGCAAGCCGCAGCGTGTCCGCGAGCCGGTCCCGCTCGTCGTCGGACAATTGCAGGGAGCGCCGGGTCTCGATCGAGATCGCGGTGAACGGCGCATGCAGACGGTCGGCGAGCCGCTTGGTGTAACGCACGAGCCCGGCGGCGCGCGGGTCCTCGCTGACGCAGACGAGAATGCGCTCGCCCGCGGCCCAGGGGCCGGCGATGGCGTTCGCCTGCATGTGGGTGAGGAGCTGCTCGTCGACCCGTTCGGCAGTGCGGCGCAGCGCCAGTTCGCGCAGCGCGGTGAGATTGCCCGGCGAGAAGTAATGCTCCAGCGCCCGCTCGGCCTGCTTCGGGACGTAGACCTTGCCCTCCCTCAGCCGCTGGATCAGATCGTCGGGCGTGAGGTCGATCAGCTCGATCGCATCGGCGCGGTCGAAGATCGAATCCGGCACCGTCTCGCGCACCCGGACATGGGTGATCTGGGCGACGACGTCGTTCAGGCTTTCGATATGCTGGATGTTGACGGCGGTGTAGACGTCGATGCCGTGGGAGAGCAGCTCTTCGACGTCGAGATAGCGCTTGGGATGCCGGCTGCCGGCGGCGTTGGTGTGGGCGAGCTCGTCGACCAGCGCGATTTGCGGCCGTCGTGCGATCACGGCGTCGAGGTCCATCTCCTCGATCGTCTGGCCGCGGTAGTCGAGCCTCTTGCGCGGGACGACTTCGAGCCCCCGCACCAGCACCTCGGTTTCGGCACGGCCGTGGGTCTCGACGAAGCCGACCACGACGTCGATGCCGGCCTTGCGCTTGGCATGGGCGCTTTGCAGCATCTCGTAGGTCTTGCCGACGCCGGGGGCGGCGCCGACGAAAATCTTCAGCTTGCCGCTCGCGCTTTCCTCCCGGCGCGCTGTTTCCAGCAGCGCCTCGGGGGACGGACGTTGTTCGGGATCGCGGCGCTCTCGGACCATCAGGGCGGCTTGTTCATCCGTTGCATTCTCCGCCAGTCACTTCGCCTCTCCCCGCTTGCGGGGAGAGGAAGAAGAAGGCTTCGCCCACAACTATAATCATCCTGATGCCGCGAGCCTAGACCGCTACTTCGCGGCTGAGCGGTCGAGCGCGAGGTTCAACGCCAATACGTTAACGCGCGGTTCGCCAAGCAGGCCGAGCAGACGGCCCTGGACGCTGGAAGCCACAAGCTGCTTCACCGCGTCTTCCGGCAGATTCCGGGCCTTGGCAACGCGCGGCACCTGGAATTGCGCGGCCTCCGGCGAGATATCCGGGTCGAGGCCGCTGGCCGAGGTCGTGACGAGGTCGACCGGCACGGCCGCATTCGGATTCTCGCCCCTGAGCTTGTCCACGTCTTCCTTGAGCCGGTCGGCCAGCGCCTTGCTGGCCGGGCCGAGGTTGGAGCCGCCCGAGTTGGCGGCGTTGTAGGGCGCAGACACCGTCTTGGTCGAATCATTCGGGTCCGGCGCCAGCGTCGCCGAGGGGCGGCCGTGGAAGTACTTGTCCTCCTTGAACTCCTGCCCGATCAGGGCGGAGCCGACCACCTTGCCGTCCTTCTCGATCAGGCTGCCCTGCGCCTGCGCGGGGAAGATCGCGCCGGCAATGGCGGTCATGGCGAGCGGATAGGCCAGACCCGTGATGGCGGTGAGCACCAGCAAGAGGACGATGGCGGGGCGGATTTCTCTGAGCATGTTAAATCTCCAGTTATTTCGTCATTGCGAGCGAAGCGAAGCAATCCAGGGTCTTTCCGCGGAGGCAGTCTGGATTGCTTCGTCGCTTCGCTCCTCGCAATGACGTGGTTAGGCCAGGTGCAAGGCGACGACGACGAGGTCGATCGCCTTGATGCAGATGAACGGAATGACGATGCCGCCAAAGCCGTAGACCAGCAGGTTACGGCGGAGCAGTGCGCCGGCCCCGACCGCGCGGTAGGCGACGCCCTTCAGCGCGAGCGGGATCAGCGCGATGATAACAAGCGCGTTGAAGATGATCGCCGACAGGATGGCGCTCTGCGGGCTCGACAGGTTCATGACGTTGAGCACGTTGAGCTGCGGGTAGAACGCCAAAAACATCGCCGGGATGATCGCAAAGTATTTTGCGACGTCGTTGGCGATCGAGAAGGTCGTCAGTGCGCCGCGCGTCATCAGGAGCTGCTTGCCGATCTCGACAACCTCGATCAGCTTGGTCGGATTGGAGTCGAGGTCGACCATGTTGCCGGCCTCGCGGGCCGCCTGGGTGCCGGTGTTCATGGCGACGCCGACGTCGGCCTGCGCAAGCGCCGGCGCGTCATTGGTGCCGTCGCCGCACATCGCCACCAGCTTGCCCTTGGCCTGCTCGTCACGGATCAGCTTGAGCTTGTCCTCGGGGGTTGCCTGGGCCAGGAAGTCGTCGACGCCGGCCTCCGCCGCGATCGCCGCCGCCGTCATCGGATTGTCGCCGGTGATCATGATGGTGCGGATGCCCATGCGGCGCAGCTCGGCAAAACGCTCGCGGATGCCGCCCTTGACGATGTCCTTGAGCTGGATGACGCCGAGCAGCCTGCCGTCCCTGGCAACCGCAAGCGGAGTACCGCCCGCCTTGGCAATGTCGTCCGCAATGGTCTGGACCTCGCGTCCGAGATCCGACAACGCCGCCGGCTGGATGGCTCGGGCCGTGTTGCCGGAAGCAACCGCCAGCGGCGCACCGCCGCCGACGTAGTTGAGCATGGCATCGACCGCACCCTTGCGCACCGACGAGCCGCCGGCATTGACGCCGCTCATACGGGTCTGCGCCGTGAACGGGATGAAGGTCGCGCCGAGCTCGGCCATGTCGCGGCCGCGAATGCCATACTTCTCCTTCGCCAGCACGACGATGGAACGGCCCTCCGGCGTCTCATCGGCGAGCGAGGCGAGCTGGGCCGCGTCCGCCAGCTCCTGCTCGGTCACGCCGCGCACCGGACGGAACGCGGTCGCCTGGCGATTGCCGAGCGTAATCGTGCCCGTCTTGTCGAGCAGCAGCGTGTCGACGTCGCCGGCCGCCTCGACGGCGCGGCCCGACATCGCCAGCACGTTGAAGCGGACCAGGCGATCCATGCCGGCAATGCCGATCGCCGACAGCAGCGCACCGATCGTGGTCGGGATCAACGTCACGAACAGCGCGACCAGTACGATCACCGAGATCGAGCCGCCGGCATAAGCCGCATAGCTCGGAATGGTGACGGTGGCGAACACGAAGATGATGGTGAGGCCGGCAAGCAGGATGTTGAGCGCGATTTCGTTCGGCGTCTTCTGCCGCTCGGCGCCCTCGACCAGCTTGATCATGCGGTCGATGAAGGTCGAGCCCTGCGCGGCGGTGATGCGGACGCGGATCCAGTCGGACAGCACCTGCGTGCCGCCGGTGACCGCCGAGCGGTCACCGCCGGACTCGCGAATGACGGGCGCGGATTCGCCGGTGATGGCGGCCTCGTTGACGGAGGCAACGCCCTCGATCACCTCGCCGTCGGAGGGAATGGTGTCCCCCGCTTCGACCAGCACGATGTCGCCGACCTTCAGGCTGGTGCCCGGAACCAGCTTGAAGGCCTGGCCGGTGCCGGTGAGCAGCTTGGCCTGGCTCTCGGTACGGGTCTTGCGCAGCGACTCGGCCTGCGCCTTGCCCCGGCCTTCGGCGACCGCTTCGGCGAAGTTCGCGAACAGCACGGTGAACCAGAGCCAGAGGATGATCTGGAAGGTGAAGCCGAGATTCGCGCCACCCGTGACGAGGTCGCGCAGGAAGATCACGGTGGTGAGCGCGGCCACGACCTCGACCACGAACATCACGGGGTTCTTCACCATCAGCCGCGGGTCGAGCTTGGTGAAGGAGGCGCGGATCGCGGGCACCACGATCTTGGGATCGAGCATCGCCGACACGGCAGCACGTTTTTGCAGTTTCATCGTATCCATGGAGGTCACTCCAAACCAATCGGAAGATTGTCGATCAGAAGACTTGGCCGGCGTTCATCGCGAGGTGCTCGACGATGGGGCCGAGGGCGAGGGCTGGGAAGAACGTCAAGCCGCCGATGATCAGGATGACGCCGACGACGAGGCCGACGAACAGCCCGCCCGTAGTCGGGAAAGTGCCCGCCGACGGAGGGATCGATTTCTTGGCTGCCAGCGAGCCCGCGATCGCCATCGCCGGGACGATCATGAAGAAGCGGCCGACGAACATCGCGCTTGCCAGCGTGAGGTTGTAGAAGAAGGTGTTGCCGGTCAGACCCGCGAAGGCGGACCCGTTGTTGCCGGTCGCCGACGTGAAGGCATAGAGCACCTCGGTGAAACCGTGCGGGCCGGCATTCGCCATGGAGGCGACCGCCGCCGGATAGACCACGCCGACCGCGGTCCAGCCGAGGATCATCAGCGGCAACACCAGGATGGCCAGCATCGCCATCTTGACCTCGCGCGCCTCGATCTTCTTGCCGACATATTCCGGCGTGCGGCCGACCATGAGTCCCGCGACGAAGATCGCCAGGATGACGAACAGCAGCATCCCGTACATGCCCGCGCCGACCCCGCCGACGATGATTTCGCCGAGCTCGATGTTGATCAGGGGGATCATGCCACCGAGCGCGGTAAAGCTGTCATGCATGGCATTGACCGCACCGCAGGAGGCGGCTGTCGTGATCACCGCGAACAGCGCGGACGCGACGATGCCGAAGCGGACTTCCTTGCCTTCCATGTTGCCGCCGGTCAGGCCCAGCGCCTGGAGCGTCGAGGTGCCGCTCGCTTCCGCCCAATAAGTGATGGCGACGCCCGCGACGAACAGCACGCCCATCACGGCGAGGATCGCCCAGCCCTGGCGCTGGTTGCCGACCATGCGGCCGAACACGTTGGTGAGCGCGGCCCCGAGCGCGAAGATCGACAGCATCTGCACGAAGTTCGACAGCGCCGTCGGGTTCTCGAAGGGATGCGCGGCGTTGGCGTTGAAGAAGCCGCCGCCATTGGTGCCGAGCATCTTGATCGCGACCTGCGAGGCGACCGGGCCGACCGCGATGGTCTGCTTGGCGCCCTCGAGCGTCGTGGCCTCAATATAGTCGCCGAGCGTCTGCGGGATGCCCTGCCAGACCAGGAACAGCGTGTAGACGACGCAGATCGGCAGCAACACGTAGAGGGTACAGCGCGTCACGTCGACCCAGAAATTGCCGACCGTGCGCACCGAGGCGCGCGAGAAGCCGCGGATCAACGCGACCGCCAGCGCAATGCCGGTTGCCGCCGACAGGAAGTTCTGGTGCGTCAGGCCGAGCATCTGCACGAGATAAGACAGCGTGCTCTCGCCGCCGTAGTTCTGCCAGTTGGTGTTGGTGATGAAGGAGATCGCGGTATTGAAGGAGAGATCCTCGGCGACCGCCGCCTGTCCGGCCGGATTGAAGGGCAGCACGGCCTGGAGCCGCATCACGCCGTAGATGATCAGGAAGCCGCCGACATGGAACAGCAGCATGGCAACCGTGTAGGTCAGCCAATGCTGCTCGCGCCTCTCATCGACGCCGGAGATCCAATAGATCCCGGCTTCGATCGGACGCAGCACCGGTGACAGAAGCGTCCGCTCGCCGTTGAACACGCGCGTCATGTACCAGCCGAGCGGCTTGGTCAGCGCGACGATGATCGCGCAGAAAAGAATGATCTGGAGCCAACCGATCACAGTCATGGCATTAACCCTTCAGGCTTTGTGTCCGGCGCAACAGCGGCAGGAGCAGCGCGAGCAGGCCCGCGACGAGCGCAGCGTCGGCCAGCAGCAATTCGACAAGCAGCAGCACGGGTCAGAACCGCTCGGGCCGCAGCAGCGCGTAGGTGAGATACATCAGCAGGCCGAACGAGACGGCACCGGCGAGCGCATAATCGAAGATCATGGTGTGCTCCGTCACAGCCGTTCGCAGGCGTAGGTGTAGCCGATCGCAAGCGCGAAGAAGCCGAAGCCCAGCGCCAGCATCAGAATGTCCATCATGGGAATTCTCCTCGTTGCGCCCTTGTTTCCGGCGCAACCGCTTCTCAGACCTCCGGCGGGCGCGGGCGAGGAAACACAACGGATTTCCGCGGCGCCAGCCGGAACTTTTGACCGTGCTGAAGTGCCAGCACGGGCATAGGTTTTCGAGATGAGGGCTATGGCGAAGTTATAGGAATCTCATAAAGGGCGAGGAGACTCTGATGACGCGGCGCTCGCGAAGCGATTCTCACCGTCGTCCCGGACAAGCGCGCCCAAAGCGCGCGCCGATCCGGGCCCCATAACCACAGGGAGGAGTTGTCGTGCGGGCAAGTGACCACGAGTCTTCGCCAAACCTCTCCCTGTGGTTATGGGTCCCGGCCTTCGCCGGGACGACGGCGGAGGGGGCGTCACGCATTGCGTCCCCGCCCCCCGCACACTTATGAAATCCCTATATCTCCCGCCCCCTCCTCATCTCGTTTTCAAATGCCGCTTTGGCCATCTTGGAGACGCCGGCCGACTGACCGACGCCAACTCCAGGAGGCCTGACATGACCGCCGCTCTCCGACGCCTCGACCCACCTTCCCTCAGCCAGCGACTTCGCGCGGCACCGGCGATGACACGGCCGCTGATGCACGACGTCATCGATCACGCCTGCCGGCGCATCCCCTCGCTCGGCCAGAACGAACGCACCACGCGCATCATGCGCCTGATCGACGCTGAGGCCTGGGCCGACGCGGCGCTGGCGCTGATCGAGCTCGAGCTGCCGCTATGGCAGGTCCGCCGCATCGCCTATGACGAAGGCGAATGGCATTGTGCGCTCTCGCGCGAGCGTGAGCTGCCGGACTGGCTGGACGCTGCGGTCGAGGCACGCCACGCCGACCTTGCGCTGGCCTTGCTGTCGGCCTTCGTCGAGGTCCGGGCATTGGCCGTGGACGTGTCGCGGCCGAGCGTTCCCTCCGTTCGTCCCGTGCCGGATCCGCTTTACGAGCCGCTCGGCTGCGACAATTCCGGCTAGAGCAGCCTGACGGGTTCACACCTTGTCGCAAGCTCCGGACATGCCGCACAAGCTGAGCCCGGCGCGCGTGATCGCACGCTTCGCCGTCCGCATCGCGCTGCTCGCCGCCTTTGCCGCATTCGGTAGCGTCGGTTTCGGCCCAAGCCTTGCCGTTCTGCTCTGGATGTCGATCATCCTGTGCGCGCTCGCCGGCCTCGTCAGGCGCGAACCGCTATTCGGCGCTACCCTCAATCATTGGGACGAAGCCGCTGCATTCGGTGCGCTGTTCGCGCTGGTCCACATTGCCAATGATGTGACCTGAGCAGTCGGCTTTATGACCTTCCTATGAGATCGCCGCGCACCCGCCCTCGAAATCATATTCGCGAGACGGGATATTGAGCGCGCAGGCAGGGACATGCATCCCGCGCCGGCGTCGTTCAGAAGGAATACAGCCGTGAAACTCGTCGAACCTCCCTCGTGCACCTCCACCTCAACCATCGTCCTCATCGGCCGCAACCACCGGGGACAATGGGTCGCGCAGGAGCAGAACGGCCTCTATGGCGGCCTGTTCGTCAGCCGCGCCCAGGCCGTCAAATATGCGCTGTAATCTCCAACATCGCCCCCGATCTGTGCCGCACGATCTTCTCGCAGGTCAGGCAAGGCCGCTTGCAATCGGCACGTTACCTGCACAGGCGCCTCATCCCGCTCATCACCTGTCTCTCCAAGGACAGCCCGGCGGCGCTCAAGAGCGCGCTGAGCGTGCTGGGCCTGACGTCGCCGGCGACGAGGCTGCCGATCGTGCCGCTGGACGCAGCCGTGCAGCGGGAGGTGGTACGCGCCTTCGCCGCGATCGCCGACGAGGAGCTGATCGACCGCGTCGGCGCCTGACGTCTCGCGCAGTCGTTCGGATCTCGAATGCCGCCATCAGTCGAAGACCATCGGAGGCTTCTCGGCGCCTGGCAGCTGGCGATCCTGCGCTTTGCCGTGACGCTGAGCGACTCCGACAGGCACAATGTCGCCGCACTCGCGGTTGAACTCGATCGTCTCGGCGGCCGACGCAGCGGCGAGGACTCGCTGCACTTCTTCCGGCGCACCAGTTCCCATCTCTGCGCGGCCATCGACGGCCGGCAGCAAGACGCGGAGGCGACTTTGGACTGCTTCTGCAAGCAGATCGACCAACCACGGCTGCGGCTCGCTTTCGCGGCCGCCGTCGGGCTGGCGCGTTCGAAACCTGCGCGATCCAAACCGCAACCGAAACGCGACCAAAACCTCTTCAGAGGACTGCAGGCACGACCGGCGTCTTTATGACATTCCTATGCGGCGGCCTCGGCGATCATCTCGCAATCCTACCCAGCGATGGCCATCATGGAAGACAGATTGGAGCGGCCCCCGCGCCGCACCACAGACAAGGACTTCCAGGATGTCGATGCTGACACATAGCCTTGATCGGCCCTTTGATGGAACCGAACGGCTGCGGATCACGAAGGAGCGCAAGGCCCAGCTCAAGCGCCTGGCGCTCCGTGCACTGGCCGTGCTCTCGATGGGCAGCGTGCTCACTGCGCTCATCGCGCTGAGGACGGCAATCTATGTCTGGCATCTCCACGCCTGACCGGCGGGGCGGACATCATGACTTTGCAGATGTGTAAGGAGGCCGCCATGGCCGCAATCGCCCTTCAAGCCGTCCACCGCCGACCGACATCGGCGGCCGGAAGCGATCCTGTCACGGCGCTCAGGCCACTCGATCCGGACGTCGTCAGCGCCTCGATTCCGGCTTTCTTCATCGGTCGCAACAAGGCCGGGCTCTGGGTCGCGCGCGAGGCACGTGGACGCGTCGGCGGCCTGTTCCTGTTCAAGAGCTTGGCGGTGGATTTCGCCAACCGTCAGAGCGCGCCGGCGCGGTGCGCGCTGGTGTTTCCTGCCGAGACCTTCGAGCTCGACATCGAGAACCGCGGCAATCCCCTGATCGTGCTGGCGGGGGGAGCGAGGCAGCTTCTTGCGCGCGTGACCACGAGGCGGCGGACATGATCGAACTCAAGATCGCGATCCTGGTTGCGTTGATGGGTGCATTGCTGCTCGGCATGCGCATCGGCGCCGCGCCCGCCCCGGACAAGTAGCGTGCAGCTCCTCAAGGGAAATCTCGAGCACGCGGTCACCACGACCATCCTGACCATGACGCTGAGCCTGGTCTGGGGCGCGATCCTGACGATCGTGATCACGCTCGTCGCGCGGGGACTCGGCGTCTAGGCTCACCTCTCCGCTTCCGCCTCGATCAGGCGTGCCAGTTCCGCCGCCGTGACCTCGATCGGCCGGCCGCTGCGTTCGACGCGCGCCTGGATCAGCGCGCCCTGGAGCGCCGAGGTGCAGAGCACGGCAAGTGTCTCCGCCCGCGGCCTGGCAAACCCGTCCGCAATCAGCTTGTCACGAAGCAGCGCGATCCGCGCCGCATAGGCTTTGCGGCCGGCCTCAGATACCGCGCGCTCGCGCGGCGCCAGCTCGAGCAGGACGGTCGTGATCGGGCAGCCGTTGCGAAAGCCGGAGCCCTGCATCCACCCCGCCAGCAGCCGCGCATGGGCGCGCAGGAGTTCGCCGGCCGAGCCGCACTCGTCCGCGAGCTTCGCCACGGTTGCCGCCACGCGATGCCCCGCTTCCTCGACCGCCGCCACCGCGATCGAGGATTTTCCATCTGGAAAGTAGTGATAAAGCGACCCCTTCGGCGCGCCGCTGACGTCCACGATGTCGTTCAGGCCGGTGCGGGCAAAGCCCTGGCGGCGGAACAGCGTCACCGCCGCATTGATGATGGGCTGGCGGTGTTTTGGCACGGCCGGCATGGCGCCGTCCTCCGATCAGAAATTATATTGATTGGTCTACATCAGCCTCCGACAGTCAAGGCGTGACAATGACCGGGAGAGGCAAATGCCAAAGGCAGTGAGCTACGAGTTGAAGGACGGCGTCGCGCGGATCGAGCTCGACGACGGCAAGGTCAACGTGATGTCAGCCGCCATGCTGGGCGAGATCGGAGCCGCCTTCGACCGCGCCGAGACCGAAGCGGGGATCGTGGTGCTGCGCTCGACGCGGCCGGGCATCTTCTCCGCCGGCTTCGACCTGAAGGTGTTCGCCTCGGGCGATGCCGCCGGGAGCCTCGAGATGGTCCGGGCCGGTGCGGAGCTTGCGCTGCGGCTGATGTCGTTTCCGCATCCGACCGTCGGCGTGATGGAGGGCCATGCCTTTCCGATGGGGACGTTCCTGCTGCTCGCCTGCGACGTCAGGCTGGGCGCGCGGGGGCCGCATCGCATGGGCTTGAACGAGGTCGCGATCGGCATTGCGCCGCCGACCTTCGCCATCGAGCTCGCGCGCAGCCGCCTGCATCCGGCCTGGCTCAGCCGCACCACCACGCTGGGCGAAATGTACGAGCCCGAGGAGGCGCTGACGGCGGGTTTTCTCGATCGCGTGGTTGAGCCTGAGGCCATCGACAACGCCCTCGAGGGGATCATCGCGGCATTGCGCGCGATCCACAAGCCGTCGCATGCGACCGCGAAGAAGCGCCTGCGCCAGCCAGCCATGGATGCCATGCGGACGGCCATCGAACGTGAATTGACCATGGCTGCCTACGAGGCGAGCAGCCGTGCCCGCAAGGAGGTCGCGATGCCGGCTTGAGGCCACGTATCACGCGGAAAATACCCGGCCGATCTGGCGCAATTTCACGGAACCGTGTAGAGCGGTTTCATGAGCACAAGCAGCGTCAATGTCGTCGCCCACCCTCTGGTCCAGCACAAGCTCTCCCTGATGCGGGAGAAGGACCGCTCGACCAAGAGCTTTCGCGAGATCCTGAACGAGATCGGGATGCTGCTCGGCTATGAGGTGACGCGCGACCTGCCGCTGGAGCTGGTCGAGATCGAGACGCCGATCGCATCGATGCTGGCGCCGAAGATCGCCGGCAAGAAGCTCACGCTGGCGCCGATCCTGCGCGCCGGCGTCGGCTTCCTCGACGGCATGCTGGCGCTGATGCCCTCGGCGCGCATCGCCCATATCGGGCTCTACCGCGACCCCGAAACATTGCAGGCCGTGGAATATTACTTCAAGGCGCCGCAGGACCTGTCCGACCGCACCGTGATCCTGATGGACCCGATGTTGGCGACCGGCAACTCGGCCTGCGCCGGCGCATCCCTCCTCAAGAACCGCGGCGCCCGCGACATCCGTTTCGTCTGCCTCCTGGCCGCGCCCGAGGGCATCGCGCAGTTCCAGCGCGAGCATCCCGACGTGCCGATCTGGACCGCCGCAATCGACGAGCGGCTCAACGACCATGGCTACATCGTGCCGGGCCTGGGCGATGCCGGCGACCGGATGTTCGGCACCAAGTAGACAGTTTTGCGCGATCGGGTTACTCCGGGCGCCATGAGCTCCAACGAATTTTCGCTGCAATCGCTGATCTGCACCGAGGCCTCCGCCGATCCCGCCTTCGTGTTCGACGGCACGCCGGTCTCGCGCGCGGAATTCTCGGCAAAGATCGAGCAGACCGCGGCCTGGCTTGCTGCGCAGGGTGTCGGCAAGGGCGACGTCGTCGCGGTCTGGCTGGTCAACCGGATCGAATGGGTCGCGCTGCTGTTTGCCGCCGCCCGCCTCGGCGCGATCGTCGCCGCCGTCAATACGCGCTACCGTAGCGCGGAGGTCGCCCATCTGCTCCGCTTGTCCGGTGCCAGGCTGATGGTGGTCGAGGCAGCGTTCCGCACAATCGATTTTAGCGCTATCCTGGCTGATATCGCCAAGGACGAGGTGCCCGCGCTGCGACAGCTTGCGGTGGTCGGCGCGGACGCGATCCCGGCGCACTGGCCCTGTGTGCGGTTCGATGCGTTCGACAAGCCCTATCCGCCGGCCCCGCCCGCGCAGGGTGACGTCGACCTGCCCGTGCTGCTCTACACCACGTCAGGCACGACCAGGGGGCCAAAGCTGGTCGCGCATTCGCAGCGAACGCTGGCCGCGCACGCCGCCTCCGTCGCCACGGCGCTGAAACTCTCGCCGCAACGTCATGCGCTGCTGGCCATGCTGCCGTTCTGCGGCACTTTCGGCATGACGAGCCTGCTCGGCTTCATCGCAGCGGGCGCGACCATCCATGTGCTCGACGCTTTCGAGGCCGCGCCGGCGCTGAAGATCCTCGGCGACCATGAGATCACGCACGCCTTCGGCTCCGACGAGATGTTCCGCCGCATCCTCGCCCTCACCGACCTGGCCCGTCCCTTCCCCCGTGCCGAGGTGTTCGGCTTCGCCGCGTTCCAGCCCGGCTGGCGCGAGCTTGCCGCGGAGGCCGAAGCGCGCGGCATGCCGCTGCACGGCCTCTACGGTTCGAGCGAGGTACAGGCCCTGTTCTCGATCGCCCGCGCCAGCAACGCCTTCACTGACCGGATCGAGGGCGGCGGCTGGCCGATGTCGCCGGAAGCCAAGGTCCGCGTGCGCGACACCGAGACCGGCGAACTCGCGGCCCCCGGCGTTTCCGGCGAGATCGAGATCAGTGCACCGTCACGCTTCCTCGGCTACTTCAATAATCCCGACGCGACGCGCGATGCGATCACCGCGGACGGCTTTTTCCGCACCGGCGATATCGGCCGGCTGCGCGGCGACGGCTCCTTCGTCTACGAGACCCGCGCGGGCGACGCCATGCGGCTCGGCGGCTTCCTTGTCGCGCCCGGCGAGATCGAGGACGAGCTCAAGTCGTGCACAGGTGTTGCCGATGCCCAGGTCGTCGCGGTCAATCTGAAGGGAAACGCCCGCTGCGTCGCCTTCGTGATCCCCGCAGGAGAGCCGCCGCAGCAGGAAGCGCTGATCGCGCGCCTGCGCGAGCGGCTTGCCGGCTATAAGGTCCCGGCGCGGATCTATGTCGTGGAGGCCTTCCCCGTCACCGACAGCGCCAACGGGGTCAAGATCCAGCGCGCCCGGCTTCGGGCCATGGCAATGGAACGCATCGCCGCCGAATGAACCGACCCTATTTCAGATAGCTCGCAAGATTCAGGCTGAGGATCTTGCCGAGCGCCGAATAGGACGCGGTGAGTTGCGACTCGTAGGTCGAGAGCTCCGCCGTAATGGCGGCGACGTCGACGCTGGTGAGGTCGCTCGACAGCGTCTCGGCATAGCTCTTGTAGTCGCTCTGGCGGGCGCTCGCCGTCTCGATCGAGGACGCTGCGCTGGAAAGCTTCGCCTGCACGGCCGCCGTGTCGTCGAGCGCCGCGCTGGCAAGATCGAGCGCGCTGGAGATGTCCGCGGACGACAGCGAGGTGCTGTTGGCCACGAATTTCAGCACGCGCATCACCTCCTCGAACGCTGAATTGTCGGCGGTGACACCATAGGAGACGGTTTCACCGGCGGCGACGCGGACCGAGGCGATCTCGTCGTCGCCCTCGTAGTAGCCGGTGTCCGCCGTGGTGAGGGACCCCGTCCCCGACGAAAAGCTCGTGAGATCGACCGGCGCCGTGTCCGTCTTGCCGCCGGCAAAGACATATTGGCCGTCATACTGCGTGTTCATGATCGACCCCATCTCCTCCAGCATCTGCTGGGCGGAGGTGATCACCGAGTTCGTCTCGGTCGAGCTTCCGGTCGAGGCGGCGCTGAGCTGGAAACGAAGTTGAGTGATGATGTCGGTCATCGAACCGACCGCCGAATACATCACCTGCACCTTGCTGTCGGCGAGCGTCGCGGCATCGATATAGGATTGCGCGCGCGTCACCGAGACCTGGAGGTTGACGACGTGCTGGGCGTCCGAACCGTAGCCGCCGAGATCGCTCGAGACGATGCCCGACGATTCCTGGACCTGTTTCTCGGCCATGACCGCCTGCACGCGCAGCGCGTCGGAGATCATCTTGCTCGACTGCGCGAAGGTCGCGACCCGCATCGCCACCATGCCCTATTGCCCTCCTATGTCGACTGCACGGCGGAGAGCAGCGCCGAATACATCGAGTTGATGGCCTGGATCAGCGCGGAAGCTGCCGAATATTTGTTCTGAAGCGTGCTGAGCTTCGCCGATTCCTCGTCCAGGTTGACGCCCGACTGCGACGACAGCGAGTTCGCATAGGTCGACTGTGCGGTCTCCTTGGCGGTGTAGTTGGTGGAGGCCTGTGACGACTTGCTCGCGACATCGGACACGATGGCCGAGGCGTAATCGGCGAAGGAGCCGGTGGTGGCGGCGAGCCCACCGGTGGAGGAAAATGTCCGGGACTCCGTCAAGGCGTCGTAGAAGGCATTGACGACGGTGGCGGACCCCGACGACAGCACCGTGCTGCCGACCGTCAGGCTCGACGATGAGTCCAGCGTCGCGAGCTGAAGCTCGTTGGTTCCGGACAGGATCTTGCTGTTGACCGCGATATCCGACGCGCTCGTCCCCGTCACCAGATCGTTGAGACCGAAATACTCCGAAAACCCTTCGCCGGAGCTTCCCACCGAGCTGGTCATCTCGTTGATGGCAACGCCGTTGCCGGAGCCGGTCGCCGTGATCGAGAGATGGCCGTCGGAATCGACCGATGCGGAGAGTCCGGAGATGCCGTTGATTGCGGTGACGAGATCGCCGACCGTGGAATAGGACGAGAGGTCGAGATCGCCGTAGGAGACCAGATTGCCGCTCTGGTCGGTGGCGGCGATGCGCACCGTGCCGGTGGCGGAGAGCGCCGTGCTGCTGGTGACGGCAGTCGTACCGGTCAGGCTCGTTGGCGCCGGCACCGAAGAGGCGCTGTTCGAGACGCTGTTCATCGCCGAGGCGAGCTGCTGTGCGAGCTGGTCGAGCTGGGACTGCGCCGCCGGCAGGGTCTTGTCACGCAGCGTGACGAGCGCGCCGATGTCGCCGCCTGATATCTGGGAGGTGATATCGACGCCGTTTACCGTGATCGCGCTGAAGCCGCTCGACGACGAGCCGGCGGTGTAGGTCGTCGACGCCGTCACCTTGGCCGCGGCGGTATAGCTGATCGTGTGGGCGGAACTGTCGACCAGCGCCTGGCCTGTGGTATAGATCTGGAGATCGCCGTTCGACGCCGTGAAATAGCTGATGTTCATCTTGGAGGCGACGTCCTGGAGCGCGGTGTTGCGCTGGTCCTCCAGGTCGGCGGTCGACTGGCCGGCCGCCGCCGTCTGCTTGATCGCGGCGTTGAGATCCGCGATCTGCTCCAGATCCGCATTCACGTCGTCGATCGAGGACGAGATGTCCTGGTCGGCGTCGCTGCGGAGCTTCTGGATGCCGCTCGATGTCTCCCGCAACTGGCTCGCGACGTCGTCGAGCGCGCTGACGACGTTGGATTGCAGCGATGCGCTGCTCGGCGTGCTCGCCAGCGACGACAGTGCCGATTCCAGCGAGGCGATGCTGTTCGCGAGCGAGGTTCCTGTTGAGCTGCCGTCGCTGCTGCTGGTCGTGCCGTAGAGCTTTTCAAGCGAGGTCAGATAGGTGTTGGTCGTATCGGCCGATCCGAGGTCGGAGGTCGCCCCGACCAGCGACTTCAACAGCAGCTTGTCGACGCTCGAGCTGATGCCGGTCACGGTGACGCCGGTGCCGACACCGTTGGTGACGCTGCTCGACTGGTTCGCGGTCTTCGCCGTGTAGCCCGTCGTGTCGGCGTTCGAGATGTTCGACGACGTCACGCTGATCTGCACCGACGTGGCCGACAGCCCGCTGAAGGCGATCGATCGTGCGATATTGAGTGACACGGCGGGACCCTCGAATCGTCAGGCGCTGCGGCTGGTGCCGCTGGAGACGGGGCGCGCGGCGACCCGGCCGGAGGCGCCGTAGGGCGACACCGCCGCGATCTGCTCGCGGATCGCCTGCATGACGGCCTCGATCCGGCGGTTGCTGGCCTCGATCGCCGCGCGCAGGCGCACCAGATTTTCGTCCATCGCCGCGCGCAGCTTCAGGATCCGCTCCATGAGCTGCTCGCGCAGGATCCGGTCCGGTACGTTCAGGCTGGTCGCGCCCCCCGCGCACTCGGCAACTGTCCGTTCGAACATCTCCGCCAGACGATTCTTCTCGTCGACCTGCTTCAGGCGCGAGGCCGGCAGGCCCTTGGCGAGCTCCACATTCTCCTCGGCGACCAGCGCGGTCAGGACGTCGATGAGCGCGATCAGCGACTTGATCCGCGTGTCGCCATTTGCGGCGCTCGTCCTCGTGGCTTGGGCTACAGTCATGGTCATCGCCTTCTTCTAGTTATGCCGTTTGCCGCGGCTCGCCTGCGCGTTGCGCAGGTAAGCGGCGATCGCAGTCGTCCTGACGGTTGCCTGCCTCATTTCGCCCTCGACCTCCGCGCATTCCCGCAACAGGCCGAGGCGGGCCGTCTCGACGTCATCGATCAGTGCGAGCAATTGCTTGCGGTCGCGGCCCTTGAGGGTCGCGGCCCGCGCCACCAGCCGTCGCAGCCGACGCAGCAGCGCCTCTCCGACAGCCTTGGACTCTTCACTGCGCACCACTCACCTCATCGCCGAGATCAGGGTGTCGTACATCTTGTTGACGGTCGAGATGACCTGGGACGCAGCCGAATAGGCCTGCTGCGCCGAGATCATGCTCGAGAACTGGCTGGAGGTGTCGGTGGTCGAGGATTCCAGCTCGCTGCCGTAGATCGTGCCCGCGCCGTTCTCGCCGGAGGCCTGCAGCGCGGCGTTGCCCGACGTCACGGTCGCCGAATAGATCCCGTCGCTGGAGGCGGCGAGCCCGTTGGGATCGGCGAAGGTCGCCACCGCGATTTTGTAGATCGCGATGGTCTGACCGTTGGAATAGGTCGCGTCGACCACGCCGTCGTCGCCGATCGAGATGCTGGACAGCTTGCCGTAGGACAAACCATCCGAGTCGATGCTGGTGACGTTGACCGACGGCGTGGTCTCGCCGGACGCGTATTGCGTCAGACCGTCGGTCTTGCCGGCGGTGCCGAGATCCATGGTGATGGTGCTGTCGGCCGCACCGTCGGTCCAGCCGATGATCGAGACCGTTGCCGGGTCCGGGTTGGTGCTGGCCAGCGAGCCGTCGCTGTTGAAGGTGATGTCGATCGTGCCTGAGGCCGTACCCGTCGCGGTCGTCGTGTCCGAGGCCGAGGTCGGGTTGGCGAAGCTCGCGCTCCAGGTGTTGGTGCCGGTCTTGGACCAGGTGATCTGCATCGAATTCGCGGCGCCAAGCGAATCGTAGACGGTCATCGAGCTGGTATAGGTGTCGCCGGTCGCGGCGTCCGACGGCAGATTGGCGGCGACCGTGGTCTTGGTCGTGGCGCTGCCGCTGGTCGAGGCAACCTGGGTGTTGATGGCCTCGAGATTGCTCGCGGATTCGTTGCCGACAACTTTGCCGTCCGCGTCGGTGCGCCAGCCCTCGAGATAATAGCCGTTGTTCTGGAGATAGCCGGCATTGTCGGTGGTGAAGGCGCCGTTCCGGGTGTAGGCGGTGGTGCCGCCCGACTTGGCGTCGGTCACAACGAAGAAGCCGGAGCCCTGGATCGCGACGTCGGTGGCGTTGGAGGTCGCAGCCAGCAGGCCCTGCTGGGTGATGTTGGCGCGGCCCGAGACGGTGACGCCGCCCGAGGCATAAGAGGTCGTGTTGCTCGACGCCGTCACGAGCGCGTCGAACATCCCGGACGTCGTCTTGTAGGCGGTCGTGTCGGAATTGGCGATGTTGTCGCTGATCATCGACAGGGACTGGCTCTGCGCACTGAGCGCCGAGATCGCCGAGGATAATGCACCGCTGAGACTCATGATGAAACTCCGGAAGAAATCAGGATGTGACGCCGATGATGTTGGCGGCGCTGACGGAAATGCCGTTCACGGTAAGCGAGGGTGTCGAGGTCGAGGTGTCGATGCCGGTCACCGTGCCGGTGACGGTCGTGTAGTTGAGGACCGAATTGCCGATGGAATTCGTCGCGGTCACCGAGATCGTGTACTGACCGCCGTCGGAGAGCTGGTTTCCGCTGGAGTCCTTGCCGTCCCAGGTGAAGCTGTTCGATCCGGCATTGCCGGTCCCGGTGCCGGTCCACACTGTGTTGCCCGAGGAGTCCTGAATGCTGATCGAGACGTCGGAGGCGGCCGAGGACAGCGAGTAGCCGAAGGTCGCCGAGCCGTTGCTCAGTGTCGAGGTGTCCGTCTTCGCCTCGACGGTGTGGCCGATGTAGTTCACGGAATTCAGCGTCACGAGGCTGGAGAACGAGCTCGCAAGCGAATTGAGATTGGAGTTGATCGACTGCTGGGAGGTGAAATTCGCGTAGGAGGTGAGCTGATTGACGAGGTCGGTGGTCGAGGTCGCATCCAGCGGATTCTGGTTCTGGAGCTCGCTGACGAGCAGGCTCAGGAAATCGCTGGATGTCAGCGTCGAATTGGACGACGTGCTCGACGACGACGATGTCGTCGTGGTGGCGGTCGACGCAGAACTCGTTGCGGAAACGGTCATCAGAAACTCCGGCTTCCCCGCGCCGCCGGCGACGAGATGTCGGTCGGCGGCGCTTGAAATCTGTGTGCTGATGAAACGGGTGGGCGCGCGGATTCAGGCGGGGATTCACGCGCGCGAAAACGGCTTTCGACACGGCAAGATCTGCCGTGCGCGCTCTAGGTGATGCGATGGTCTCGAGTTGATCTGCTGCGGTGATCGAGCCCCGCTCCGAGACGTCGTCATGCCCGGGCTTGCCGTCTTCGCTAGAGCTTCGCCGGCCCACTACCGAGTAGCCCGGCGAAGCCTTTTGCCGAAGCCGGGTCCCGGGCATCCACGTTCTTTGTAGCGCGAAGCAAGACGTGGATGGCCGGGACAAGCCCGGCCATGACGATGTGGAAGCTTCATCGCCCCAAGCGCGATCGGAATATGCGAGGGTTGAAAAGGAAGCCCTTCAGCTCTCCGCCGTCTCGCCTTCCGTGCGCGGCTCGGCGGTGTCGCCTTTCATTTTCGCAGCGGCGGCGGCGATGCGGTCGGCGAGGCCTTTGGGAGCACGGACCGGGGGCGCGGCGAGCGCCTGGCGCAAGATGCGCGCCTCTTCCAGCAGGGCTTGCGCGGCCGACGAGTGCGCCAGCAGCTCCTCGGCGGGCACGCGCCGATCGTCGGGCCAGAGGGAGAGATCCTCGCCCAGCCGGTCGATCAGTTCCTCAAACTCGGTGACGTCCATCGCCCGCCGGTCTCGCCTCGGTCAGGCCGTCATAAAGCATTGCGGGCGACGCGGAAACTGGATTTCAGCGGCTTCGGGCGCCAAAAGCGCCCGCAGCACTACGGAAATCGGCCAAGACGACGGCGCCGCAACGCCCCTCCCCGCATTGCGGAGGAACAGGCCGCTTCAGCCCGTGCGGGCCGAATCGGCCGGCCCGGCCTTGCTGCTCCGCAACGTGGCATCGACGGACTCCCAGGCCTCCCGCAGCTCGGTCAGCCCGGCGATGATCCGCCGAAAACTCTCGCGGGCATGCGGCCGGCCGTAAGCCTTGAGGCTCGCCAGGATCAAAGCGTTGTAGGTCTGGAACATCTGTTCCGCCACCGCCCCGCCCCTGGTGAAATCGAGATTGTGGCTCAGCCCGCGCAGGATCGCGGTCGCCTTCATCAGGTGCTCGTGCCCCTCCTCGAAGCGCCGTCCCTCCTGGGCGTTCAGCGACTTCTGGAGGAAGGTGATCGTGCCGCCAAGCAGCATCGAGACCGCCTTGAGCGGCGGCACGCGCGTTGCCGTTCCCCGATAGGCCTGGTTGGCCATGTACGCCATCGGATTGTTCATCATCAGTCACTCGAGCTGGAATTGAGCAGGGCCTTGAGATAATCGAGCGTGCTGTTGGCGCTCTCGATCGCCGCCTGGTATTTCGCGTATTGCGTCTCGAGCTGCGACTGCAGCGTCGACGCCGCGCTGTTGATGTCATCCACCCTCTGCTGGAGCTCGTCGTCGCGGTTCGTCAGACTGGTAATCTGCGTTTGCAGTGCGCCGGTCGACGACGAGTAGTCCTTCGCGATCTGATAGAGCTGGGTTGCAATGCCCGAGGTCGACGTCACCGTGATCGATTGCGAGGTCGAGCCGCTATAGGTGAAGGCCATGCCGGCATAGATCGAGCCGGAAGCGCCGATGATCGTGGTGCCGCTGATCGTGAACAGCGACGAGTCGCCGCCGACCGACGCCGAGGTGAGGTTGCCGTCGGAATCGACCGCCAGATCCAGGGTGAAGGATTGCGGCAACGTTCCGGTATTGACGACGCTGAGCTGGCTCGACGACGTCGTGGTCTGCGCCGACAACAGCTTGGTGACGCCGCTCAGATTCGTGCTCAGGATGTCCGACAGCGTGCTGGTATCCAGCTCAAGTTCATTGCTTTCGTTGAAGGACAGGCCGAGATCGGCCATGGTCATGCCGCCCACGGTCGTGTTCAGGGCATTCTGGAGCGCATCCATGATGTTGCGCATGGTTCCGTCGCCGAACAGCACCGCGCTCGAGTCCGCGGTGCCGTCGGTCGTGGTCGCTTGCTGGGCGATCACCTCGTCGCGGAAGGCGTTGTAGTTGGTGACGAACGTCTCCAGCGTCGATTCGATCTGGCTGGTGTCGGTCTCGATACTGATATTCAGCGTCGCTCCGTCCGGCGTCTCCTGGAGCAGGCTGAAGGTGACCCCGCTCAGGATGTCCGAGATGTCGTTGGTGTCGCGGGTCATCGCGATGCCGTCGAGCGTGAATTCGGCGGCCTGCGCCTCCTGGAGCACGTCGGTGAAGCTCCCCGAACTGTCGGTCACGCCGAGCTTGTTCAGGATATCGTCGCCGGACGTGCTCGAATAAGTGATGTCGGCGGCATCCTCCGTGCCCGTCAGCACCATCTGGAACGAAGTGCTGGAGACCTGCACGATCGAGGCCTGGACGTTGGTCGTCGAGGTCTGGGCATTGATGGCATCGACGACGTCCTGAAGCGACATCGTGCTGGTGATGGTGATATCGGACGTGGTGCCGCCCTCCAGACCGATGGAAAACGTGCCGGAGTATCCGAGCTCGTCAGTCTGGCTCGATTGCGAGGTGCCGGAAACCTTTTGCGCGGCGGCGAGCTGACTGATCGTCAGCGTGTGGTCGCCGGTCGCGGCCCCGCTCTTGAGCGTCATGGAGAGCGCCGACGAGGCGCTCACGTCGCCGGTGGAACTGATGCTCGCCGCACGCGTCGCAAATGCGCTGGTGGACAGCGAGTTGACCACCGCGGTCGAAAGCGACGCCAACGCCGAATACAGCGTCTTCAGATCGCTCTGCAGCGTTTGATAGGCCGAGATCTTGGCCTCATTGTTCGTAATCGTGGTCGAGATCGTGTCCGCCTGCGCGGTCTTCGCGTCGACGGCGGATTGGATCAGCGCCGTCCAGTCGATGCTGCTCGAATTGGTGGTTCCACTCGTCGTGACCGACACGCCCGAGGAGCTCGTCGTACTTGTGCTGCTGGTGCTCGAACTGACGCTGGTCACTTTGCTCGGCCGTCCCTGACAGAGAGGGCCGGGCCGGCATCATGCCGGCCCGGTCAGTTGATCATCAGCCCAGCAGCTTGAGCAGGTACTGCGGCATCTGGTTGGCGGCGGCAAGCGCCGACACGGCAGCTTGGGTCTTCACCTCGGCCGAAGACAGCTTGGACTGCTCGGCGGCGATATCCACGTCCTTGATCGCGGAGTTTGCCGACTGGAGATTTTGCGTCTGGGTCGAGATCGAATCCGACGAGAAGTTGAACCGCGATTCCTGGGCGCCGATCGAGGCGCGCGCGGCGGAGACCGTGTCGATCGCGGTATCGAGGGCGTCGAGCGCCGATGTCGCACCGGACTGGGTGCTGACGTCGAGCGAGGTGACGGCGAGCGAGGACGCCGTCAGGCTGGTCAGCGTGATGGTGATCGTGTCGGAGCCGTCCGAGCCGACCAGCACGGACACGCCGGACGAGAACACGCTGGATCCGTCGAGCAGGCTCTGGCTGGAGTAGCGGGTGCCGGTCGCGATCGAGTCGATTTCGGAGTTGAGCTGCGAGAATTCCGACTGGATATAGGCGCGGCTGGAGTCGGTCGTGGTGCCCGAAGCGGATTCGGAGGCCAGCGACTTCATGCGCGCGAGAATGTCGGAGATGTTCGAGGCGCCGCCGTCGGCGGTCTGGAGGATCGCGGTGGCCTGCGAGGCGTTGGTCGCAGCCTGCTGGAGCGTGGTGACGTCCGAGGAAATGCGCGTCGAGATCGCAAGACCCGCGGCGTCGTCGGATGCCGAGGTGATGCGCGAGCCGCTCGACAGCTTCGAGAGCGAGCTGCTCTCCTGCGCGGAGTTGATGTTGAGATAGCGGACCGCCGCGTTGGCAGCGCTATTGGTATTGATTGCAGGCATTGGAAGCTCCTGTGCTGATGGGCAAGCGTGCCGCATCGTGGAAATCGACTTACGACGACGCGGACCGCAGCCCCGTCCGTTCGCTCAAACGGCGGAGCGCAGGCAGATCAGGCGCGAAAATTTTCGTGAGGCGATTTTTATGGTTAGCAGTCGGTAAACGCGGTGCGGATGTCGCGCTCGTGCTTGCGCAGGAGCTGGCGAAGCTGCTGGCGGCCGCGCTTGAGCAGCGACTCCACCGCGGCCACCGTGGTGTCCATCACCTGGGCGATCTCGCCGTTGCTCATGTTCTCGTGGTACGACAGGATCACCGCGATGCGCTGCTGCTCGGGCAGGCGCTGCATCGCGAGCTCCAGCATGCCGTTCAGCTCGTTGCGCTCGATGATTTCGACGGCGCCAGGCTGACCGTCGGCGACTTCCGGCACCGTCTCGACATTCTCGTTGCGCGGCTTGCGGCGCAGGTCGATGCAGCGGTTGGAGATGACGCGATAGAGCCAGGTCGAGAATTTGGCGCGGCCGTGCTGCCAGCGCCCGCGATGGCTCCAGATCTTGAGCATGGTGTCCTGCACCACGTCCTCGGCGTCCGCGGCGTTGCCGACGATGCGCAGCGCGATCGCGTAGGCGCGATCGATGTGACGCTCGACCAGCATGCGGAACGCGACTTCGTCGCCGGTCGCGAGCCTGTCCAGGAGTTCGCTGTCCTCGTCGAAGACGACATCGGCGGTATCAGGGGTGCTGTCCGGCGCGAGCGGCACCGACGGCATCACCGGCACGATTGCATCGACTGGCGCCGTCGTCGTGATCTCGGCCTCGGCGGGAGCCCAGACATCAGCAGCGTAACTCATCCCGCAACCTCCAACCCGCAATGCCGGCGGCGCACATGCCACACGGCTTCCAGGCGTTGAACGCGGGGCGAAAACAATCCAGGCGGAGAATTTTTGTTATTTTTCAAGATGTTAGCCGGTATCTTTTGCCGAGTATCGGGCAATAATTGCCGACTGCGCGCAACACGCGCGCGTCAAGCCTGCAATCATCACATCGTCTCGCGCCATGACGGATCATCCATCCTGAACAGATGTCGCTGAGAGAAAACGCTGACATTACGCGGCACTAGGTGACCAAACGCGACACGCGCGCAGCGCATCAAGAAGCGATTGTTTCCGAGTGTGAATGAACGCGAGACGACTTCCGCACTCGGCAATTTTTTCCGAATCACCTTTTTCGAACCTAACGATTTTTTTGAATCTGTCAGTCGCGACGAGTGCGATTTTGAATCGCGCATGAACTTTTTTCGCACGTGTGGCGCCTGACCTCGCGCGTACGCACGTTAATCGCTCTGATTGGCGGGGAATCTTGGCATGACGATCGCAACGGCCGGCGCAGAGCGCCGCGCGCAAATTGTTTCTGCCTGGTCGTTCGATGTTTTCGATACATTTCTGCTCCGAGCCTGCACGACGCCAGATGGCGTATTTGAAAGGACTTACGAGCTATCGGGCATTTCAAGAACTTGTCCGAATGTTTCTGCGAGTTTCGTTCAGCATCGCATTCAGGCCGAAGCGCGAGCGCGCAGGACCGCGAAGGACAAGCGCGGCACGAGCGAAGTTCACATCGACGAGGTCTATTCCTATTTTCCGTTCAACCTGTTCGGTCTCACGCGCCGCGATCTGAGTCTCCTGGTCGAATCAGAGTTCGCCGCGGAGATCGAGCTCTGCCGCGCCAATCCAGACATGTTTCGGCAATATATGGACATGAACCGCGCCGGCCACCGCGTCGGATTCATCTCCGACACCTATTGGGATTCCGACCGGCTGGCACGACTGCTGCGGGCCTGCCGCCCCGGACTGACCTGGGACTTTCTCTACGCCTCCTGCGACCACGGCAGCGGCAAGAGCGAGGCGCTGTTCGCAAAATACCTCGCTGACGAGGGCATCGATCCCAGCGCCTCCTTTCACGTCGGCGACAATGACAAGGCCGACATCAAGGGGGCCAAGCGCCACGGCATTCGCCCACGTTACTATCCGCAGGCCACGGCCCAGCTCGCCTCGAAATTTCGGCGCGAGACCGCGCTGTTCGAGCTGCTGTGCCAGGGCGCGCCGTCGCGGCTCGACCACGGCGCGCGCACCTTGCGGCGCATGGTCGCCGCGCGCAGCGCCGAGAGGTCGCCGGCCTTCCACCTGGGTGTCACGGTGCTCGGGCCGGTGCTGACGGCATTCGACGCCTTCGTCGCAAGGCGGTGCGAAGAGGTCGCAGGTCCCGGCAGGAAGGTTGCTCTCGGCTTCCTCGGCCGCGACGGCTTCCTGTCGCACCGGATCTGCCAGGACCTGCACGGTATGTCGTCGGCCTATGTCGAGATCAACCGCCGCGTCAGCCTGATCGCCTCGGCCGACACGATCCAGCCGCTCGTCGATCTCCTCAGCAAGGTCTTCAAGATCGACGCACCGACCTTCCGCGACATGGTGAAGATCATGCCGCCGAAGGTCGCGGCGTTCTTTGCCGGCTGTCGCGGCGGTATCGCCTCCGGCGAAGAGCTCGCAGAAGCGCTTCCCGGACTGATGGATCCGGCTGAAATCGTCGCGCTCGCCGCAGGCCTGCGGGCCCGGCTGCTCGTCTATCTCCGCCACGCCATCCCCGGCTTCGACGACTGTACCGACCTCGTGCTGGCCGATCTCGGCTATTCCGGCAGCGTGCAGAAGGCGCTGCGACGAGTCTTCGACCTGGAAGGCATCGATATCCGCCTCCACGGCGCCTATCTGATGTCGCTCGACGACGCCTTCGACGATCTCGCCGAGCAGGACAGCGCGAAGGGTTTTGTCTCCGACCTCGTGGTCACGCCGCATGTCAAGCGCATGCTGATCCGCAACGTGGCATTGCTGGAGCAGGCCTGCTGCTCCTCCGATGGCTCGGTGCGCGATTACGACGGCCGCGCAGTGCTGCGCGAGGTCAATCCGCGTCCCGCGGAGCAAATGGCGCTTGCCGCGGAGATCCAGGCCGGCGCGCTTGCCTTCGCGCAGAGCGCGGACGACGTCGCGCGCGACTATGGCCTCGATCCCTATGCCGCGCCCGAGGTCGCGGCGCGCTGGTGTGCAGCGACGCTGGCGCGGCTACTGCTGCTGCCCGACGATGACGAGCTGGCGCTGCTCGGCACGTTGAAGCACGACGTCAATCTCGGTACCGACGCGCTCGCGCCGCTGCTCGACGAACGGTTCGTGCGCGACCAGATCACCGCCCGCGGCCTCTCAGCCGCCTGCACCGCGGCCGCACCGCCGATGTGGCTCGCCGGCAGCTTTGCCGGCCTGTCACCCTCCTACGGCTATCTCTATGTCCTGTTCGGCGCCAACCGCTTGCCTGCCGACGTCTTTGAGGAACGGCCCTGTCGCCCGGTTCAGGTCGGCCTGTTCCGCGCGGGCGGCGATGCGGCGCTGGAGAGCGTGACCGTCCATCGCACCGGGCTCGGCGAGCTGCGCCTGCGCATTCCGCTGTCGCGCACCATGGGCATCGCCATGATCGCGCTGCCGCTGGCGAAATTCGCGCCCGAGGGCCTTCTTCACGGCGTCACTATGCAGCAGGGGGACGACGTACGCGATGCCGCCGAGAGCCAGGACGTCGTCGGCATCGCGGCCGAAAGGCTGGTCTATGCCGGGATACGGCAGAGCGGCGACCACTATTGCGCCGAGAGCGACGATGGCTGCCTGCTGATCCAGGTCGCCCCGATGACAGACGATGTCGCGGTCTACTCCGTCGCAATCACGCCGCTCGGCGCCGGCCCCAAATAGTGCGCCTGATCGCGCCGCTCGGGACGTTGAAGTCCAGGGGCTGGTGACGTGAGGGGCACGGAATTGACGGACGGGACGCACGCGAACCTTGATCGGCTGCTGCAATCCGGCGGCGTGAGGCTCGGCCGGGCCCAGCGCGACCGCCTGGGCTGGCTGGTCAACCAGTATGGCGCGCCGACGCTCGACGACGTCAGCGAAGGCCGGCGGAACGGTGTCATCATCCTCAAGGAACCGCCGAGCGGGGCTGTGGCCGAGCTGTTCTACCGCTCGCTCAATCCCGGCTGCGCCGTCGTCATTCCCTTCAGCGAGAATCCCGGCTTCGATTTCCTCAAGTCCAAGCTGACCGAGTTCGGCACCGTCGGCCCCTGCGGCGCGGACGGTCCGCACGAGATGTGGTGGGGCGGCATCGGCTGGTCGAAGTTCCTCACCGCGGCCGATACCTCGACCCTCCGGCCGCGGATCGTCTCCTGCTATCCGCGCGGCGGCGACGAGGCCGCGTCCCTCCGCCTCCGTCAGTCCCTCGAACGCTTGCGGCTCGATTGCCATATCGAACCGATCGAAACCCAGCTCGGCGACCGCATCCTCTGCTTCGAGAAGGCGGAGTTCATGATGCGGATGTGGAACAAGTATCGCGAGCCCCTGCTGTTCGTCGAGGCTGACGCCGTGCTGCGCGAGGCACCACTGCTGCCGTCGTTCCTCGGCTGCGACGTCGCCCTTCACAAGTGGAATCGCTGGGAGATGTCGGCGCGCACGCTCTATCTCGGCCGCACCAAGGGGGCAGAGATGCTCCTGGGCGTCTGGCAGCAACTCGCCGCGTCCTATCCCGCGATCTGGGAGGGCTATCTGCTCGACCAGGCCTGGAGCCTGACCTCGTCACAGGTGCCGCTCGACACCGTATGGCTGCCGCGCTCCTATCACGCGCTGAAGGGCGATCTCGGCGCAATGCGGGCCACGATCCTGCACGACCAGCAGACCACGACGCTGGAGCTTGGCCCCGATCCCGGCTTTGCTGGCGTCGTGCGCACCGCCCGTCGCGCCGGCCGCACCGGCGCCCGCGACGCCTTCATGGTGATGACCTCGAAAGCCGAGACCGGCAACGGCATTGCCGTGATCCTGCGCGACATCTCGGCCAGCGACGCGGGCGCGGTTGCCGCAACGGTGGAAGCCGTGACCGGCGCCTATGCCGCCGATTGCGGCGGCTACGGCCGGCTCGAGCTGTCGCTCTGCGCCTGGCAGGACGACGTCGGCGCCGCGCGCGAGGCCGCAGCGCAGGCCCGCTACCGCATCCTGGAAATCGCGCCGGGACAGCGCATCGCCAACGATTTCTTTGCCGCCCACGCCCCCGACGATGCGGTCATGACCGCGCGCCACCTCTTCCCCTGACGGACGATACATCATGCTCAAGACCATCATCCTGCTCACCGACACCGTGCAACAGCAGCAACCGCTCGCCAATCTGCTCCGCGAGCACAATCGCGAACTCACCTTCTGCTCGGCGCTGCGCGCATCGGACCTCAGCGCGATCGAACCGGACGTGCTGAGCGAAGCACGGCTGGTGTCCTTTGCCGCCGACGTCGCTGTCCCCGAAAAGTTCCTGCTCCGGCTCGGCTATGGTGCCTACAAGTTCTATGCCGCGCCGACGCAATATCCGGGTCTGCCGCCGGCGCCCGACGAGAGCGATGACGATCCGCGCTGCTACTCCGTGATCGCGCAGTCGATGACGATCTGGCCCGACTTCAAGAAGGTGGTTGGCCTCGAAACCGTGACGATCCCGGACGGCACCGTTCCTGCCGAGCGCGAGCGGCTGGTGTTCTCCCGCCTCGCACACCTGTTCTGGCAGATGTCGGGCATGATCGCCGGCGAGGCGGCGGACCTGCCCGGGATCATCGGATCCAGCGAAAGCCAGCGCCCGACGCTCGCTATGATGAACTGAGCTAGCGCGCGGGCCTGCGAAGCTGCGCCGAAAGCGCGTCGCGGTGCCCAGGTGCTGCGATCGCGATCATGCGGCGCGCGCGCTCGCCAAGGCCGCAGCCACGCAGCTCCGCAACGCCCCATTCGGTGACGATGGCATCGACATCGGCGCGAGGTGTCGTCACGGTCTCGACGTCAGCGACGATCCGGCTGGTCCCGTCGGAGGCCGTCGCCGGCAGCGCGATGATCGCCCTTCCGCCGAAAGAGGCGTTGGCGCCGCGCACGAAATCGAGCTGCCCGCCGATCGCGCCGATCGCGACGCCATTCAGCGTCTCGGAATTGACGGAGCCGTCGAGCCCGACCTGAAGCGCCGAATTGATCGCGACCAGCCGGTTGATCCGCGCCAGCACGTTCTGGCCATGCGTGTAGGACGCCGGCCGCACCGCCACCGCCTTGTTCTGATGCACGAAGCGATAGAGCCGCTGGGTCCCGATCACCTGGTTGGTGACGGTGATGCCGGCATCGATGCCCTTCTCCGCATTCGTCACCGCGCCGCGCTCGATCAGGTCGACGACGGCATCGTTGATCAGGCCGGAATGGATGCCGAGATTGCGCGCATGCGACTGCGAGGACAGGATCGCATCCGGAATACGGCCGACGCCGAACTGGAGCGTGCTGCCGTCGATGATCAGACCTGCCGCATGCGCGGCAATGCGCCGTGAAACGTCATCGAGCGGCGTCGAGGCCAATTCAACCGGCGGCCTGCGGGCCGCCACCCGAACATGGATCGGTACGTCCTTCGGCCATTCCGCGCCGAACGTGAATGGCGCATCCGGATTGATCTCGGCGATGACGAGGCGCGCGCCGCGCGCGGCATCGATGACGTAGTCGTTGGAGAGGCTGGCGCTGAGCCGCCCTTCCAGCTCCGCAAGCTGCACCAGAACAACATCGGCTTGATGGCGGCGCGCGGCAAAGTCGGCGCAAAAAGCGCTGTAATTGCTCGGGATCACGTCGAGCCGCCCCGCTTTCGCGAGCCGCCGCGAATTGCCGATCACGCCATAGCTCCGGAACGACACATGTCCCGCGCACGATGCCGAAAACGTCTCCGAGAACACTGGCCCGATCATCATGCGGAAAGGCGGAAGATGTGCCGCCTGCGCCATCAACGCTTCGGTCAGGGTGACCGGCTCCGCCGTCGCCTGTCCGCATACGACGAGATCGCCGGTCCGGATCAGGTCCGAAAAGTCGATCGTCGGCGTGTCCTCGGACATCGCTGCCTCAGTCCATCGGCGTGAGGCGCGTGGAGGACTCGGCGAGGAGCGTCCGCAGCTCCGTCTTCACGATCTTGCCATAGCTGTTCTTGGGCAGCTCGGCGGTGACGTAATAGTGCTTCGGCCGCTTGAAGCGGGCGATCCAGGCGTTGCACATCTGGTCGAGCTCGTCGCGCGTGACCGCCTTGCCCGCGACGGGCACGACGACGGCCACAACCTCCTCGCCCCATTCCGGATGCGGCCGGCCGATCACCGAGACCTCGGCGACGGCCTCATGCCGCAGCAGCACCTCCTCGACCTCGCGCGGATAGATATTGGTGCCGCCGGAGATGATGACGTCCTTGGACCGGTCCTTCAACGTGAGGAAGCCATCCGCATCGAACGCGCCCATGTCACCGGTGTAGAGCCAGCCGTCGCGCAGCGTGTTGGCGGTGGCCTCCGGATTCTGCCAGTAACCGGACATCACGGTATCGCCGCGCACGATGATCTCGCCGATCTCGTCGGCCGCAACGTCCCGCCCCGTCTCATCCACGGTGCGGACCTGCACCACGCCCTGCGCAATGCCGACCGAGGCGAGGCGCTCCTCGTGGCGCGGATGGCCGGTGTCGGCATGCATGGATTTCGGCAGGTAAGTGATGGTCATCGGCGTCTCGCCCTGACCGTAGATCTGCGCGAGCTTTGGCCCGAACACGGCAAGTGCCGCCTTGCAATCGGCGACATACATCGGGCCGCCGCCATAGATGATGGTCTTGAGCCCCGGTGCGGCCGCGCCGGAGGCCTCCGCCGCGACCGTCAGGCGCCGCACCATGGTCGGCGCGGCGAAGAAGGAGATGCCGTCGCGTTTGGCCGTCAGCTCCAGAATCTCGTCGGGCTCGAAGCGGCCGCTCTCCGGAATGATCTGCGCGCCCATGCCGAGCACATGCGGCACCATGTAGAGGCCGGAGCCGTGCGACATCGGTGCGGCGTGCAGCAGCGCCTCGCCCGGCACGATCGGATTGATCTCGGCCAGATAGTTCAGCGCCATGGCGAGCAGGTTGCGATGGCTCAGCACGGCGCCCTTGGGCCGGCCGGTGGTGCCGCTGGTGTAGAAGATCCAGGCGGGATCGGTGATCGCGACGTCGGCGATGGCGATGCCTTCCGCCTTCTCCAGGCCGCGATGCTCGGCCGAGCCGATCTCGACGATGCGCGGCTTGGCTGCACCGAGCGCCAGGGCTTCCGAAGCAACGCTTGCCATGTCCTCGGTCACGAACACCACGGCAGCGCCCGAATTGTCGAGGATGAACGCGACCTCGCGCGGATGCAGTTTTGCGTTGATGGGAACCGCAACCAGCCCGGCATGCCAGCAGGCATAGAGACAGGCGACATAATCAGGCACGTTCTTCATCAGCAGCGCGACTCGGTCGCCCCTGGCGAGGCCAAAGCGCTGTTGCAGCGACGCGGCCAGCGAGGCCACAGTTGCGGCGAGCCGGCCGTAATCGGCGACCGGCGTCAATCCCTTGAACAACGCCGGCGCGGATGCGTCGGCCTTGGCGGCACGCAGGAGATGATGAGCAAGGTTCATGGCGATCCTGCCAAATGGTCCGCGCGCGAAGACTAGTACGACTTCGCCAGTCCAAGCACCTTTTCCGCGATGAAGCTGAGCGCGAGCTGCGGGCTGACCGGGGCGATGCGCGGGATCAGGACTTCGCGCAGATAACGCTCGACGTGGAACTCCTTGGCATAGCCGAAACCGCCATGGGTCATCACCGCCTGCTCGCAGGCCGAGAAGCCGGCCTCGCCCGCCAGATATTTCGCGGCATTGGCCGCGGCGCCGCAGGGCATGCCCTTGTCGTATTGCCAGGCTGCCGACATCACCATCAACCAGGCCGCCTCGAGCTCGACCCAGTTCACCGCGAGCGGATGCTGGATGCCCTGGTTCTTGCCGATCGGGCGGTTGAAGACGACACGGGTCTTGGCGTATTCGGTCGCGCGCGCCAGCGCGAGCTTGCCGAGGCCGACGGCTTCCGCCGCGATCAGGATGCGCTCGGGGTTCATGCCTTCGAGGATGTACTGGAAGCCCTTGCCCTCTTCGCCGATGCGGTCCTCCATCGGGATCTCGAAATCCTCGAAGAACAGCTCGTTGGAATCGACGACCTTGCGGCCCATCTTCTCGATCTCGTGGACCTTGATCTTCTTGCGGTCGAAGTCGGTGTAGAACAGGCTGAGGCCGTGGGTGGGCGAGCGCACCTCTTCCAGCGGCGTGGTGCGCGCCAGCAGCAATATCTTGTGCGCGACCTGCGCGGTCGAAATCCACACCTTCTGGCCGTTGACGATGTAGCGGTCGTTCTTCGCCACGGCGCGGGTCTTGAGCTGGGTGGTGTTGAGGCCGGTATTGGGCTCGGTGACGGCGAAGCAGGCCTTCTCGCGGCCCTCGACCATCGGCGGCAGCATGCGCTTGCGCTGCTCCTCGGTGCCGAACACGACGACGGGATTGAGCCCGAACACGTTGATGTGCACGGCCGAGGCGCCCGACATGCCGGCGCCGGATTCGGCGATGGTGCGCATCATGATCGCGGCTTCGGTGATGCCGAGCCCTGAGCCGCCATAGGCCTCCGGCACGCAGATGCCGAGCCAGCCGGCGTCGGCCAGCGCCTTGTGGAAATCGTGCGGGAAGCCGCCGTCGTGGTCCTTCTTCAGCCAGTAGGCATCGGGAAAGTCTTCACAGATCTTGGCGATGGCGTCGCGAATGGCTTCCTGCTGATCGGTGAGCGCGAAATCCATGTTCTTGATCTCCTTATTGGGAGCAGCAATGGCTCCGATCCTAGCGCCCCATCTGCGAGGGCAGCCAGAGAATGATGCTCGGAAACGCCACCAGGATCGCGATCACGATCAGGTGCGCGATGAAATGCGGGAAAGTGCCGTGGAACACCTCTGCCACCGGCCGCTTGGCATAGCGGGCGACGATGAAGCAGTTCAGCCCGACCGGCGGCGTGATCATGCCGACCTCGGCGGTGACGATCTTGATCACGCCGAACCAGATCGGATCGAAGCCGAGCGTCTTGATCAGCGGCAGCACGATCGGCACGGTCAGCACCAGGATCGCGATCTGGTCCATGAACGAGCCGAGCACGATGTAGCCGCAAAGGATCAGCGTGATGATCACCCAGCGCGAGGTCGGCAAACTGCCGATCCAGGCGACGAGGTCCTGCGTGACGTGGGTGAGCGTGAAGAAATAGCCGAAGATCGAGGCGCCGACGAGGATCATGATGATCATGCAGGTGCCGTGGCAGGCCCGCAGCAGCGTCCGGTAGAGCGATGACGGCGTGATCTTGCCCTTGACGATCGCGAGCAGGAAGGCGCCGAACGCGCCGAAGGCGGAAGCCTCCGTCGGCGTGGCGACGCCGAGATAGATCGTGCCCGTCACGATCGAGAACAGCACCACCATCGGCGAGACTTGCCACAACAGCGCGAATTTTTCGCGCCACGGCACTGATTTCGCGGCGGGCGCGCGCGAAGGATCCTGCCAGACCAGGAAGTAGATCGTGGCCATGATGGTGATGGTGACGAGGATCGCGGGGATGATGCCGCTGATCAGGAGCTTGCCGATGTTCACCTCGGCGAGCAGGCCGAAGATGACGAGCGCGACGCTGGTCGGCAGCAGCATCGACAGCGTGCCTGATATCGCGACCACGCCGGCGGCCATCTTGGGCTCATAGCCCTGGCGGATCATCGCTGGCAAGCTGGTCGAGGACAGCGTCGCAGCCGAGGCGGTCGAGGTGCCGCAGATCGCGCCAAAACCTGCGCCGGCAAGTGTCGTCGCCATGCCGAGCCCGCCGGGAATGCGCCCGACCCAGGCCGACGCCGTCTTGAACAGATCGTCCGCGACGCCCGACAGCAGCACGAGGTCCGCCATCAGCAGGAACATCGGGATGGTGATCAGCTCGTAGGACGAGACAGTCGACAGCGGCGCGGTTTGCAGGATGCCGAACAATGTGCCCCATCCGCCGACCATCACGAGGCCGACCGAACCGGAGAAGGCCATGGCGAAGCCGACGGGCGTGCCGAGTGCCAGCAGGCCGAACAGCAGGGCGAGAACGATGAAAGGTGTCATGGATCCCTGCCGTTACTCAAAGCTTCGCGTTTCGCCGACGCCGGTCACCGGCGGCAGCGGATAGAGGTCGCGCCCGCTGACGAGGCTCAGCACATTGCCGGCGAGCTGGAGCGCCAGCCGCAGCACCAGCACGCCGCAGCCGAACGGCACCAGCGCGGCCGATATCCAGGTCGGCCAGGCGATCGCTCCGGCCAGCACGTCGTGCTGCTCGTAGTTCTCGAGCGCACGCTCGAACCCGACCTTGCAGATCAGGACGAACACGAACAGGCCGGCAAGCGCGGTGATAATCTCGGACAGTCGCCGTCCCGCCGGCGAGAAGCGCGACAGGAGGATATCGACGCCGACATGTGCATGCTCGCGCAAGCCGTCCGACAGCGTGAAGAAGAACACGCCGGCCAGAAGGTAGAGCCCGATCAGATCATAGGTGAAGGCAAACGGACGGTTCAGCGCGTAGCGCATGAACACGTCGGTCACCACCAGCAGCATGATCACGAAGAGGAACACCACCGCGATCACCGTCAGCGCGCGCTCCAGCGCGCCGAGCACATCTCCCGCCCGCTTGATCACCTCCAGCGCCTCCCTCTTTGATGTCGGATTACTTCGTGCCGCCGGCGCCGAGCAGACCTTCGAATTCCTTCAGCGCGGCAGAAGCCTGCTTGCCGCGGCTATCGAGACCCGCCGCCCATTCCTGGCCGACGCCCTTGAGCTTGTCCTTCATCTCGGTACGGGTGGCTTCCGGCAACGGATCGAAGCTTACGCCCTCATCCTGGAGATGCTTCCTGGTGGTCTCCGTTTCCTTGTCGACCTGGGCGCAGGCGGCCGGCTCGATCGCGTCGGAGGCTTCGTTCATCGCCTTCTTCACGTCATCAGGCAGCTTGTCCCAGACCGACTGGTTGATGGAATAGGCGACGATGAAGCTGCCGAAGCTGACGCCTTCGGTCGCGTGCTTGACCAGCTTGTCCAGACCATAGGCCACGACGCTTTCCATCGGGAACAGCAGGCCGTCCATGGTGCCGCGCGACAGCGATTCATACGCATCGGGCGCTGCCATGCGCACCGGCACGGCATTGAGCGCGCGCAACGTCAGATCCTGCGCACCGCCCGTGGTCCGCAGCTTCAGGCCTTGCATATCCTTCGGCGTCTCGACCTTGGTCTTTGCGGTCCACACCTGATAGGGCGGCAGCACCACGGCCATCAGCAGCCTGATCTTGTTGGGCGCATATTCCTGCTTGGCCAAAATGCCTTCGCGCGCGGTCTTCCAATAGGCGATTGTGCCCTGGCAGCTCGTCTCAAAAGCCCCCGGCAACTGCGCGACTTCCGACAGCGGCATCTTGTCGGAGACGTAGGACGGCCCGATGTAGCCGATGTCGACCACGCCGGACTGGGTCAACCGCAACATATCGGCGGCCTTGCCGATCTGCTGGTTCGGATAATAGGTGAAGGTTACCGCGCCATTGGTGCGCTTGGTGACGTCGTCCATCCAGGGCTTGAGCAGCAGGCGGACCAGATAGTGGCCGGCGGGGAAGCTATCGGCGACCTTCAGCTCCAGCGCCTGCGCCGGCAGCGTCGAGACCGGCAACGAGAGCGCGAACGCCGCGGCGGCCCAGACCTTGTTCTTCTTCATCTGCTTCTCCTTGACGCGTCCCCAAGCCGGAGGCGGCAGCCTGCCGCTGCCACCCGTCCGGCCCTCACTCCACTTCTCTTGCTTGAGGAAAATGTACATATACGTGAATTTAAATGTCAATTATATGAACTAAGCATAGGCCCATGCATCGCAGCTCAGGTTGATCGAATTGACACCCCAAGTTTATGAATTCTAACTCCACAAATATGAATACACCCAACGAGGCCCCATGGGACCGCTCGCCGGCTTCACCATTCTCGACCTGACCTCCGTCCTGATGGGCCCGTATGGCACCCAGGTGCTGGCGGACATGGGCGCCGAAATCATCAAGGTCGAAAGCCCCGAGGGTGACATCGTCCGCCAGATCGGTCCCGGCCGCACGCCCGGCATGGGCGGGATGTTTCTCAACGCCAATCGCGGCAAGCGCAGCATCGTCCTCGACCTCAAGAAAAAGGAAGGCCGCGACACGCTGCTGCGGCTGGCCAGGCGCGCCAACGCGCTCGTCTATAATGTGCGCCCGCAGGCCATGGCGCGGCTCGGCCTCGACTACGAAACGCTGGCTGCGGTCAATCCCGCCCTCGTCTATGTCGGCGCCTTCGGCTACGGCCAGTCCGGCCCCTACGCCGCAAAGCCCGCCTACGACGATCTGATCCAGGGCGCCGCGGCCATTCCGACGCTGCTCGCGGCCGCCGGCGACGGCACGCCGCGCTACGTCCCTGTGACCATCGCCGACCGCATCGTCGGGCTGATGATGGTCAACGCCATCATGGGCGGGCTGATGCACCAGCAGCGTACCGGCCAAGGCCAGCGCATCGACGTGCCGATGTTCGAGTCGATGACCGAGTTCGTGCTGATCGATCATCTTGGCGGTCTCACCTACGATCCTCCGCTCGACCATGGCGGCTATGTCCGCCTGCTCTCGCGCTATCGAAAACCGTACAAGACTAGCGACGGCTATCTCTGCGTCCTCATCTACAACGACAAGCACTGGCGCAGCTTCTTCGAGGCGATCGGCCGGCCGGAATTCCTGCAGCAGCCGCGCTTCGCCAACCACGCCGCGCGCACCGAGCATATCGACGAAATCTATGAGGAGATCGGTCATATCTTCCTCACCCGTACCACTGCGGAATGGCGCGAGCTGCTGGAGCGCGCGGACATTCCGGTGATGCCGATGCACACCCTGGAGACGATTCTGGACGATCCGCATCTCAACGCGATCGACTTCTTCAGGACGGTGGATCACCCCGTGGAAGGCCGCATCCGCCAGATGCGGGTGCCTTCGACCTGGAGTGTAACCCAGCCGGAGCCGGCCGGCCCGGCGCCGACGCTCGGCCAGCATGGCCGCGACATCTTGTGCGAAGCCGGCTTCTCGACCGAGGAGATCGAACGGCTCGCAGAGCAGAAAGCAGTTCACCTGGCAGCGCCGCCTTAAGCGCGGTGCGGGCCAAAGTCGCAACGACAGGGAGGAAATCGCGATGGCCGGACTTTATTTCGAGGACTTTTCCGTGGGCCAGGAGTTCAGGCATCCGCTGACCCGGACCGTCACGGAAATGGACAACACCATGTTCAGCCTGCTGACGCTCAACCCGCAACCGCTGCACATCGACGCGCATTTCGCCGAAAAGACCGAGTTCGGCCAGCGCATTTTCAACAGCCTTTACACCCTCGGCATTATGATCGGCATGACGGTCTATGATACGACCATGGGCACCACCGTCGCCAATCTCGGCATGACCGACGTCACCTTTCCGAAGCCGGTCTTCCATGGCGACACCTTGCGGGCGACGACGAAGGTGCTTTCGTTGCGGGAATCCAAATCGCGCCCGAAGGCGGGCATCGTCGAGTTCGAGCACCACGCCCTGAACCAGAACGACGAGATCGTCGGGAAATGCCGCCGCATGGCGATGATGCACAAGAGGCCGGTCTGATGCGTTCGATGCTGTTCGTGCCGGGGGATTCCCCGCGCAAATTCGAGAAAGCGAGCGAAGGCAAGGCCGACGCGCTGATCATCGATCTCGAGGATTCCGTCGTCGCCGAGAAGAAGGCGGAGGCGCGTGGGTTGACGCTCGCGATGCTGAAGGCGCGCAGCAAGCCGCATCAGCTCTATGTCCGCGTCAACGCGCTCGACACCGGCATGACGCTCGCCGATCTCGCCGCGGTGATGCCAGGCAGGCCCGACGGCATCGTGCTGCCGAAATCGCAAGGCGGCGACGACGTGCGGCAGGTCGCGACCTGGCTGGAAGCACTTGAGGCGGCGGCCGGCATCACGGTCGGCGCAACCCGCATCGTCTGCGTCGCGACGGAGACCGCCGGCTCGATCTTCGGGCTCGGCAGCTACAAGGGCTGCTCCCCTCGCCTCGCCGGCCTGATGTGGGGCGCGGAGGATCTTTCCGCCTCTTTGGGTGCCACAGAGAAGTCCTCGGGCGGCGTGTTCCACAGTCCCTACCGCCTCGCGCGCGATCTCTGCCTGATGGCAGCCGCCGCGGCCGAGGTCGCGCCGATCGACACCGTCTATACCGACATCGACAATTTGGCCGGCCTCGAGCAGGAAACGCGTGCGGCGCGGCGCGACGGGTTTTCGGCGAAGGCGCTGATTCACCCCAAGCATGTCGATGTCGTCAACGCGGCGTTCGAGCCGACGGAAGCCGAGCGTATCTGGGCGGAGAAGGTGATCGCGGCGTTCGCGGGCAATCCCGATTCCGGCACGCTGCGGCTCGACGGCCAGATGATCGACAAGCCGCATCTTCGCGCGGCGAAGAAGATCCTCGGCCAGCCGTAGATCAAGGGCAACGCGTCGCGACAGACGGGACCGGATCATGATCGTTCGCCAAGCCGCAAACGTCCTGGAGATCATGGAATTCTTCGCCCAGACGAGGAAGCCGGCGACGCTTGCGGAGATCGCCGATCATTTCGGCTGGCCGCGCTCGTCGACCTTCAACCTGCTCGCGACGCTCTCTGAGAAGGGCTATCTCTATGAGCCGCGACCGCGCGCCGGCTTCTATCCGACCCCGCGCTGGCTGGCGATGGCGCGGATGATCTCGGAGGTCGAGCCGCTGCCGCCCTGGACGCATACGCTGATTGCCGACCTCTCGGCCGAGACCGGCGAGACTGCGTCGATCGTGGCGCCTGCGGGCGTGATGGCCGTGTTCATCGACGTCGTCGAATCCCAGGCAGCGATCCGCTATTTCGCCACCATCGGCCACCGCGTGCCGATCCACGCGACCGCGAGCGGCCGCGCGCTGCTGTTGCAATATTCGCAGGAGGAGCGCGACTCCGTCTATCGCAAGATCGAGTTCAAGCAGTACGGTCCATCAACGCCGATCAGCATCGAGGCGGTGGAAGCCGAGCTGCGCAACTCGATCGAGCGCGGCTACTGCCAGAGCTTCGGCGACTACAGCCGCGATCTCGCCGGCGCTGCGATTCCACTCCCGATCGGCGACCGCAGGCTCTCCGTCGTCGTCGCCGGCCCTGAGTTCCGGATCGGGCCGAAGGTGGCCGAGGTGGCGGCGCTGATCGCGCGGACGGTCGACCGGCTGCGGCCGAAGACCACCGCGGCCTAAAGCCGAAGCTTCATTCGAATCCCTGAATGGGCGGCGCCGAAGTCTGCGCCGGCGCAGCGGGAGCAGCTTCAACAGGCTGCACCGCAGGCGCGGCTTGAGCCGGCGGATTGCCGGCCGCTCTCATTTGGCCGTTGGCATTCATCGCCTCACGTGCGCGCGGCGGAGCGCCGGTGGCGGCTGCGCGATACGCCTCGCGGCGCGGCGGCTGCCGATGCCTCGCCGAGCGTGAATCTCTCACGCCCCAGGACCGGGCGATTGCAGGTCCGGCGGTATAACCCACCACCGCGCCCGCGACGGCACCGATCGGCCCCAGCACAACCGCGCCTGAGACCGCTCCCAGCGCCGCAGCACCGGCGCGCTCTTGCGCGGCGGCGCTTGCAGGCACGCCAGCCAGCAGAACGACGGCAGTGATCAAAGCTTTGTTCATCGGAGCGTCTCCCTCACGGGAGATCACTCTTACTGAAATATGGCTGCAGAACGTTTGTTCGTTGCCAAACACGGGGCAATCGCCGATGGAACTCCGGCAATTCAAAGGCCGCCACCTTCAAATCGTGGCCCAGCGGAGGTCGCTCGGCACAACTACGGCGCGACCTTGTCGCTGGTAAAACCGTTACCGTCGAGCGCGCGACGCACCGTGCCGTCCGCCTTGGCTTCATCGAGGAAATGCGCGGTGATGATAATTCTTGGTCAGCGACGGATAGGGATGGTCGGCGACCTCGCCGACCGCGACGTTCTGGATCGCGTCCGTCGGTTTCTGGAAGAAGAACGGCGGCTCGCGGTTCGGATCCGAGCCGCGCTCGATCGCATGCGCCGCATAGTTGCGCCCGATGCAATAGATGCGGCGAACCTGGAACACTTGGGTCTCGCCGACGATCGGGATCGCGACCATCGGCACCGGGAAGATCGGCTTCGGTCCGGCCTGCGCTGCGGCCGGCGCAACTTCCGCGACGGAAGCGGCGGCTGCCGCCGCAGCAGTTGCGAGCACCTCGCGTCGCGTTGGTGAGGTCTTCTCCATGTTATTTGCTCCCTTTCGACTTCCTTGGGCAGCTTCAAGTGCGCCGATCCCGCTGATAATCGATATTCCGTATACCAGCAACGCTGGGCGGACACGACGCGGCAGCCTCTTATGCGGGACCAGGCAGCCGTGCAGCGTTGCATCCGCAGCCGGCTCACGGCTCCCTAGCATGGAACTTGCATAAATTCTGGGCGACATGGACGCCGCATGAACCTCATCAGTCTCGATATCCGCATGCTCCGGTCGCTGATCTCCGTGGTCGAGACCGGCAGCATCACCGAGACCGCGCGACGGCTGGGCCGCACCCAGCCGGCGATCACCCTGCAATTGCAGCGGCTGGAGGAATTGACCGGCAAGCAGCTGTTCGAACATGCCGGCCGCCGGCTGACGCTGACCGACGACGGCACAACGGTTCTCACCTACGCCAAATCCATCCTGAGACTGCACGACGAATTGATTTCGCAGCTGGCGTCGCAGGAGATCGAAGGCCAGGTGGTGCTCGGCACGCCCGATCTCTATGCGGCGTTCATGCTGCCCTCGATCCTCAGCGTGTTCCGAAAGTCCTTCCCGCGTGTGCAGGTCGAGCTCAATTGCGCGCTGTCGACGCCGCTGGTCGGCCTCGTCAAGCGCGGCGATGTCGACATTGCGCTGGTCACCCGCATGAACGATTTCACCGGCGGCCAGGTGGTGCGGCGCGAGCAGCTGGTCTGGATGACCGGCGAGCAATCCGCCGCGCACCAGGAACGCCCGATCCCGCTGGCGCTCTTGCCACCCGGCAACATCTATCGCGACTACGCCATCGACACGCTTGAACGGGCAAGCCTGCGCTGGCGCATCGCCTGTGTCAGCGAAAGCGTCGGCGGCCTGCAAGCCGCAGCCTTTGCCGGCATGGCCGTCACCGTGCTCGGCCGCAGCGCGCTGGTGCCTGCGATGCGCGAGATCGGTCCCAACGAGGGCCTGCCACCGCTACCGAAGATCGAGCTGCTGCTCTACAAATCCAGCGGCGCCACCTCGAAGGCGGCCACGGCGCTGCACGACTATCTCGCGCATTATCTGCGTCTCGACGAAGAGCTCAGCGGCCGCGGCGCGCCGATTGAGCTTTCCTGAAGTGTATCGCAGAGGTGGTCAAAAATACTCCGAAGCCGACCTCAACCGCATCCGACCCATCATGCGGCAGGCCGGACATTGCTCAGCGCCTGCGTTGACCTCCGCTTTTGACCCATTTCACAAGTAGGCCCTAGTCCAGCAGCGGCCCGGTGTGCTTTGATGCGTGGAGCAGGAACCGAGACGCAAGGGTAGCCTGATGTACATATTCATTCGAAAATACACCAAGGTTCGTTCGGTCGCGGATGCTGCCCGCCGCGCCAAAAGCGGCGTCGGTCAGATCCTGAGGGAGTCGCGCGGCTTCAGATCTTATTATGTGCTGGATGGGGGCGAAGGGGTTGGTGTCGCCGTGATGATATTTGAGGACCGCGAATGTGCCAATGCGGCGAACGATAAGGTGATGGAGTTCGTTCAGGCAAGCTTGCACGACCTCGATCTTGGGGATCCCGAAATCATCGCCGGAGAAGTTTTGGTGAATATAGACTCTGCTGCGTAGATGTTCGCAAGGCGCCTCACGCCTTGACGTGCGCCAGGCTCTGCTCGCGCAACGCCAGCTGTGGCCAGAACTTTGCCCAGGGCTGCGCCGCTTCGAACGCCGCGGCGATGCGGAAGATTGTCGGCTCGTCGAGCCAGGGCGCCACGATCTGAATGCCGATCGGCAGGCCGTCACGATCAAAACCGCAGGGCAGCGTCGCCGCCGGAAGGCCGGCGAGATTGATCGGCCAGGTGAAGGGCGACCAACCGAGATGCGGATCGACCTTGCTGCCGTCGATCGTGCCGACACCGATCTGGCCGGCCTCGAACGCGGTCACCGCAACCGTCGGTGTCACCAGCGCATCAACGCGCTCGAACAGCTTCACGAAAGCACCACGCGCCTGGCCACGACGATAGCCAGCCTCAATGTAGTCCGTGCCGCTATAATGCCGGCCGGCGCTGACAACGTCGCGATAATCGGCTTCGGAGCTTGCGAGATCGGCCGTGGTCTTGGTCGCAACCGCCGCCGCCTGCTCGGTAAACGCGATCGGCTTCAGCGTGTGTTCCAAGATGCCGGGATCGAGGCCCGGACCATCCATGGTGACCTGCGCGCCGCAGGAGTCGAGAATGGCGAGCGCCTTGTTGAACGCTGCGCGCACGTCGGGGCTGACCGCGGCATAGCCGAGATCGACACTGGCGCCGATGCGAATGCCGTTCAACGGCGCGGCGTTGGTGTCGAAGCGCCGCGGCGATACCGGCAGGCTCGCGGGATCGCGCAGATCGTAAGCAGCGATGATCTCCAGCGTCAGCGCAGCATCCGCAACCGTGCGCGTAATCGGTCCGGTATGGGCGAGCGAAGCCCAGGATGGCGGTGAGAAGCCGGGCGAACGCGGCACCAGGCCGAAGGTCGGCTTCAGCCCGAACACGCCGCAGAACGACGAGGGCACGCGGATCGAACCGACGCCGTCGGTGCCGATCGCGATCGGTCCGCAGCCGGCGGCAACGCCCGCCGCAGCGCCGCCACTCGATCCGCCGCTGGTGCGACCAGGATTCCAGGGATTACGCGTGGTGCCGGTAACGGGACTATCCGCTGTGAGCTTGTAGCCGGACTCGCAGGTCGTGGTCTTGCAGGTGATGATCGCACCGGATGCCCTCAGCGCCGAGACGACCGCGGCATCGACCTCGGGCACGAACGTCTTGTTCATCGGCGAGCCGGCATAGGCCGGCACGCCTGCGACGAAGACGAGATCCTTGATCGTGACCGGTACACCAGCGAGCGCCCCCTTGGCCTCGCCCGCACGCATCTCCCTGGTGAGACGGTCGGCATCCGCCCTCGCCTGCTCGTACATCGGCGTCACCACCGCGTTGCAGGCCTCGCTCGTCGCTTGAAGCGCGGCGATGGTGTCATCGACGACATCGCGCGGGGTGAACGCCTTGCGCCGGTAGCCGGCCATGATCTCGGTTGCAGAAAGCGCGCCAAGGCCAGTCGGCGCCGGCGGGAAGGCCGTTCGGCCGGAACCATCAGTCATCATCAACCCTAAGGAGCTAGCTGAGCGCCGCGTCGACGGCGCGCTTGGCCATGACCGTGACGAGATGCGCCCGGTAATCGGCTTCGGCATGGATGTCGGAGGTGAGACCGTCGGTGTCGATCTTGATCGCCGCGATTGCGGATGGATCAAAATTCTCCGATAGCGCCGCCTCCATCGGCGGCACCCGGAACACGCCTGGCCCAGCGCCGGTGACGGCGACGCGGACACCATCGGCGAATTTCGCGACGAACACGCCGACCAGCGCATAGCGTGACGCCGGTGCCTTGAATTTTGCGTAACCCGCCTTGAGCGGTACCGGGAAGCGGATCGCTGTGATGATCTCGCCGGGTTCAAGCGCCGTCTCGAACAGACCAAGGAAGAATTTGTCTGCTGCGATCTCGCGCGCGCTGGTGACAATGGTGGCACCGAGGCCAAGAACGCCAGCCGGATAGTCGGCCGCCGGATCGTTGTTGGCGACCGATCCACCGATCGTGCCGCGGCTGCGCACGGCGGGATCGCCGATCATCGAAGCCAGCGCCGCGAGCCCAGGAATTCTTGTCTGCACCAGCTTCGAGGCAGCGACGACCGCATGCGGCGTCATCGCGCCGATGGTGATGGTCGCACCATCGTCGGTGATACCCTTGAGGCTTCCGAGCTTCGACAGATCGACCAGCGCGACGGGGCTGGCCAGACGCTGCTTCAGCGTCGGGATCAGCGTCATGCCGCCGGCGACGACCTTGCTGTCCTCGATCGAGGTCAACAGTTTTGCCGCCTCGGGGATCTGGGCAGGTTGATGATAGGCAAACGGTTTCATTGTTGTCCTCCCTATTCCGCGGCGACCGGCAGCGACGCGTTCTGAAGCAGGCGCCAGATCCGGTTCGGCGTCGCCGGCATGTCGACATGGGTGACGCCAAGATGCGACAGCGCATCGACCACCGCATTGATGACGGCGGCCGGCGAGCCGATGGTGCCGACCTCGCCGCAGCCCTTCACGCCCATCGGCGTGTGCGTGCAGAGCGTAGAGTGGGTCGCGACCTTCATCATCGGCAGATGATCGGCCCGCGGCATGCAGTAGTCCATCAGCGAGCCCGACAGCAGCTGGCCCGAGCCTTCGTCGTAGACCGCGTTCTCGAACAGCGCCTGGCCGACACCCTGCACGATGCCGCCGTGCAACTGGCCTTCCACGATCATCGGGTTGATGACCGTGCCGACGTCGTCCACCGCCGTATAGTTCACGAGAGTCACCGTGCCCGTCTCCGGATCGACCTCGACCTCGGCGATGTGGCAGCCGCCGGGATAGGTGAAGTTGACGGGATCGTAATAAGCCTGCTCCTCCAGCCCCGGCTCCAGCACTTCGAGCGGATAATTGTGCGGCACATAGGCCGCGCCCGCGATCTCCTCGAATGTCTTGGCGCGGTCCGTGCCTGCGACCGAGAACTTGCCGGCCTCAAACTGGATATCCACCTCGGCGGCCTCGAGCAGATGAGCAGCGATCTTCTTGCCCTTGGCGATCACCTTGTCCGTCGCCTTGGACAGCGCGGCGCCCCCGACCACCAGGGAGCGCGAGCCGTAAGTGCCCATGCCGAACTGCACGCGATCGGTGTCGCCGAACACGATGTCGACATTCTCGAAGGCGACGCCGAGCTTGTCCGAGACGATCTGCGCGAACGTCGTCTCGTGGCCCTGGCCGTGATTGTGCGTGCCGATCATGACCGTCACCTGGCCGGTCGGATGCACGCGCACCGTGGCGCTCTCATAGAGACCGCCGCGCGCGCCTAGCCGTCCCGCGAAGCGCGAGGGCGCAAGGCCGCAGGCCTCGACATAGGTCGAGTAGCCGAGCCCGCGGAACTTGCCCTTGCGCGCCGATTCCGACTTGCGGATGCCAAAGTTCTTGACGTCGGCTGCGACCAGCGCACCGTCGAGGCAGCCCATCGGATCGCCGGAATCGTACTGCACCAGAACCGGCGTCTGATACGGATAGGCCTCCTTCGGGATCATGTTGCGGCGGCGGATCTCGACGCGATCGATCCCCATCTCGCTGGCAGCGACATCGACGATACGCTCCAGCACAAAGGTCGCCTCGGGCCGGCCTGCGCCGCGATAGGCGTCAACAGGCACGGTGTTGGTGAAGACCACCTTCACGTTGCAGTAGATCGCGGGCGTGGTGTAGACGCCGCCGAGCAAGGGGCCGTAGAGGTTGGTCGGGATGTTCGGCCCGAAGGTCGAGAGATAGCCGCCCATATTGGCCAGCGTGTTGACGCGGAAGGCCAGAAACTTTCCGGTTTCGTCCAGTGCGAGCTCGGCCTCGGTGACGTGATCGCGGCCGTGGCGGTCGGAGACGTAGCCCTCCGAGCGGCTCGCCACCCATTTGATCGGCCGCATCACGCGCTTGGCGGCCCAGGTGATGACGGCCTCTTCGCCGTAGTGGAACTGCTTGACGCCAAAGCCGCCGCCGACATCGGGCGCCACCACGCGCAGCTTGTGCTGCGGAATGTTCAGCACCAGCGCGCCCATCAGGAAGCGCACGACGTGCGGAAACTGACTGGTGGTCCACAGCGTGAACCGATCGGTGCCCGGCTCGTATTCGGCGATCGCCGCCCGCGGCTCCATCGGATTGCCGATCAGGCGGTTGTTGACGAGGCTGAGCTTTGCGACATGCGCCGCCTTCCGGAACGCGGTTTCGACCGCGGTCTTGTCGCCGAGCTCCCAATCGCAGCAGATATTGTTCGGCACGTCGTCGAACAGTTGCGGCGCACCGGGCCGCACCGCTTCAAGCACGCCGACGACCGAAGGCAGCACCTCGTAATCGATCTTCAAAAGCTCCGCCGCCGCATTGGCCTGTTCCGGCGTCTCGGCTATGACGAAGGCGACCATGTCGCCGACGAAACGCACCTTGTCCTGCGCGAGCATCGGAAATGGCGGCTCTTTCATGGGGACGCCCTTGGCGTCCGTGATGCCCCAACCGCAGGGCAGCGAGCCAAGTCCATCGTCGGCGACGTCATCCCCGGTCAGGACCGCAATGACACCCGACGAGGCGAGCGCTGCGGTCTTGTCGATGCCGCGCAGGACCGCGTGGCCATGCGGCGAGCGCACGAATACACCGGCGGTCATGCCGGGTCGCTTGATGTCGGAGACGTAATTGCCGCGTCCGGTCAAGAAGCGCAGGTCCTCCTTGCGCTTCGGTGAGGCGCCGATCCCGATCACATTGCCCATGGTCACTCTCCCTTGGCGACGTTCATGGCGGCAGCGCCGGCCATAACCGAGACGACGATGTTCTGGTATCCGGTGCAGCGGCAGATGTTGCCTTCGAGGCCGTGGCGGACGTCAGCCTCCGTCAGGTCCGGCTTCTCGGTGGCCAGTGCTACCGCAGTCATCAGCATGCCCGGCGTGCAGAAGCCACATTGCAGGCCGTGATGCTCGCGAAATGCCTCCTGCATGGGATGCATCCGGTTCGAACCGGGGGCGCCTTGCAGACCCTCGATGGTGAGCAGCGTCGCGCCGTCAAGGGCAGGCGCCAGCAGCGTGCAGCTCTTCACGGGAAGCCCGTTGAGGTGCACCACGCAGGCGCCGCACTGACTGGTATCGCAGCCGATATGGGTGCCGGTGAGGTTGAGCTGCTCGCGCAGGAGCTCGGCGACGAGCGTCGCCGGTTCGACGTCCACGATGGTGGGCCGGCCGTTGAGTGTGAAGGATATCTGCACGGTCATACTCCTGTGCGCGACGGGTCTCTAGGCGAGTGGAAGGGCGCTGCCGGTGGCCCATGTGGCCATCACGACATCGCCGACGGTGAAGGGATCCGCGAAGAAGGTCTTTTCCGGCACATAGGCCACGAACTCGTCGTCCGGCACGGTGTCGAGCATGACCTTGACAAAGTAGCCCTGGTATTCGATCGCGAGCACCCTGCTCGGCAGCGACGTGGTGCAGCCCGGCGGCAAGTCCTTGCCGGGTCGAACCAGCGCGACGTCGTCGCGGCGCACGGCGATATCGACCTTGTCACCAACACTGACAGTGGATCGTGCTTGAAGTGGCACCTCGATGCCATCAGGCGCGGCCTGGGCCAGCGTAAAGCTCGCACCGTTGACCTTTTCGACCCGTCCCGACAGCACGTTCTGTCCGCCCATGAATTCGGCGACATAGCGATCATGGGGGTGAGCGTAGACGTCGCGGGCGGCGCCTGCCTGCTTGATCTTGCCCTGCTCCATCACCACCACAAGATCGGCGAGCGCGATCGCCTCGAGCTGGGTATGGGTGACGTGGATGAAGGTGATGCCGAGTTCCTGCTGCATCCGCCTGAGCTCCTGGCGCATCTGCACGCGAAGCTGCTCGTCGAGCGCCGAAAGCGGCTCATCGAGCAGCAACACCCGCGGCTCGGTGATCGCGGCGCGCGCGAGCGCCACACGCTGCTGCTGGCCGCCGGAGAGCTGCGCCGGCAGGCGGTCGGCGAACTGCGTCAGCCGCACCTTCTCGATCATGGCATCCGCGGCACGCAGGCGGTCGGCCTTGGACATGCCGCGCACGCGCAGCGCAAAGGCGATGTTCTCGCGTACCGTGAGGTGCGGGAACAGCGCGTAGGATTGGAACATCATCGCGGTGCGCCGCTGCACCGGCGCGAGGCCAACGACATTCTGCCCGCCGATCACGATCTCACCTGCGGTCGGGTCTTCATGCCCGGCGATCATCCGCAAGATCGTGGTCTTGCCGCAACCGGAGGGACCGATGAAGCAGCAATAGGCGCCGTCGGCAATCTTGAGGTTGACGCCGTCGACCACGTAGGTCGCGCCGTCAAAGCTCTTGCAGACACCTGCCAGTTCGATATCGCCGCGATCGCTCTTCATTCCAAACTCAACCTTTTGCGCTGCTGCTGCGTTTCTTCTGGATCAACACGATGCTGCCGAGGCTTGCACCGATCACGACGAAGGAGACCACGGTCGTCACCGTGCCGAGCGCGTAAAGTGAGGGCGAAGTGACGTTCAGCGTCATGCTCCAGATTTCCAGCGGCAGCGTGTTCAACGAACCCGTCGTCTGCAGGCTGCGTGCGAACTCGTCGTAAGACAGCGTGAAACCGAACAGCGCGACCGCGACGAGGCCAGGCGCGAGCACCGGAATCATCACCAGCCGGACCGACTGCCAGCGGCTGGCCCCCAAGTCGTAGGCCGCCTCCTCCCAGACATGGTTGAAGCGCGACATCACAGCGAACATCACGAGCACGCCGAACGGCAGCGTCCAGGACAGCTGCGCGCCGAGCGCCGAGGTGTACCAGCTCGCGTTCAGCCCGAGCGCCTGGAACAGGAGCCCGGTACCGAGGCCGAGCACGAGGCCGGGCGCAACCAGGCTGCCGATCATCATGTAGAAGACGATGGTGTCGCCGCGAAAACGCTTGCGGAAGCCGAGGCCGGCCAGGAACGAGACCACCACCGTGATGATGGTGACGATGACCGCCAGCTTGATCGAACGGTCGAACGAGCCCTTGACGTCGCCGGTGCGCACCTGGGTGAAGAGATCGACGAACCAGTGCAGCGAGTGGCCCTTCATCGGAAACACAAGCCCACCCCGGATATCCTGGAACGACAGGATATAGATGCAGAACATCGGACCGTAGAGTGCGATCACGTAAAACGCGAACAGCGTCGCAAGGACATAAAACGTCCAGGCCCGCTGCCCGCGACTCGGCGCAATCGCCCTGGTCGTCGCGGGAGCGACCGTCTCGGGCATGTCGGCAAGAACAGCGCTCATTGCGTAATCTCCTGCCTGATGTCCACGGTGCGCAGGATCAGGGAGACGATCGCGACCAGCACCAGCGTCAGCAGCACGGCGCTCGCCGCGGCGGTCGGGTATTGCAGCACGCCGACGTCCTCGTAGAACGCGCTGACCACCGAGGCCGAGCCGCCGCCGGACATCACCTTGACCACGAAGAAGTCGCCCATCACGATCGACACCACGAAGATGGTACCGAGCGCGATGCCGCTCTTGGACATCGGCACGACAATCAGGCGCATGATGTCGAATCGGCTGGCGCCCGCGTCGATCGCGGCCTCGATCAGCTTCTTGTCGATCCGCGCCATGGAATTGAAGATCGGCACGATCATGAAGATCGTGAGCTGGTGGACATAGGCGATGACCACCGCGAGGTCGGAGAACAACAGCACCTCCAGCGGCTGGCGAATCACGCCCAGCGCCAGCAGCGCCTGATTGATCAGGCCTTCCTTGCCGAGCAGTGGAATCCACGAAATCATCCGGATGATGTTCGAGGTCCAGAACGGCACCGTGCACAGCAGGAATAGGCCGATCGCCAGCAACTGGTTACGGACGTGGAACACCAGGAAGTAAGCGACGAAGAAGCCGATGATCAGGGTGAAGATCCAGGTCAGCACCGTGAACTTGATGGTCGCCAGATACAGCTTCAGCGTCAGCGCCGAATGCAGCACCTCGACATAGCTTGCGAGTGTGAAGCCCGGCGTCAGCCCCCCGAAGCCGTCGGTCGCGAAGAAGCTCGCGGCCAGCACCACCAGGATCGGCGCCACGAAGAACGGCACGAGCACCAGGACCAGCGGCGAGACATAGAGCCAGCCGGCGAGATTTGCGCGTGACGGAGTTTGAGCTGGGCTCGAACTTGGCTGCATGTCGGCCTCGAAGTCGGTCTCTCGCACCGGCGCGGTTCACGCGCCGGCGCTCTTGTTACGTCAGGGAAAGCAGGTTTCAGGCCACCTTGAAGTCGTTCCAGCGCTTGTTCATGTAGGCGGCTTCGTCCATCAGCGTGTTCCAGCACGAGATGTTCTTGACGCGGTCGAGGAACGAGCCGCCGTCGCGCTTGGTGCCGGCCTTCTCCATGGGCACGCCATAGGGATCGTTGACCACCTCAGGCGCGGGCTGGCCCTCGTACCAGAACGCCCATTCGGCAGGGGTGAGGAATTTCTTCGCGGTCGACGGCACCGGGCTGTAATAGCCGTAGCGTGCGACGAAGCCGCCCTGCCAGCCCGACAGATACCAGTTGAGATATTCGTAGGCCGCATCGAGCTTCTTGCCGGAGAGATGCTTCATCAGGCCCATGCCGTTGCACCAGCCGCGATAGCCTTCCTTGCCGTTCTTGACGTTGACCGGCGCATAGACGCAGGGAATCTCCTTCACGCGGACCGCAGCGACCGCCGGCGACCACATCGACTGGATGACCACTTCGCCCGCCGCCATGAGCTGCACCGACTGGTCGAAGGTAGTCCAGGTCGCGCGGAACTGGCCCTGCTTCTTCAGCTCGATCAGCTTGTTGCAGGTGAAGTCGATCTCCTCTTTCGTCATGTTGCCTTTGTTGCCGTACTTGATCAGGCCCGCGCTTTCGAAGCAGAGCGCGGCGTCCATGATGCCGATCGCGGGCACGTCGAGGATCGCAGCCTTGCCCTTGAACTTCGGGTCGATCAGGTCCTTCCACTCGGTGACTTCATGGCCGACGAGATCGGGGCGATAGCCGATGGAGTCGGCGTTGTAGACCTGGGGCAGGAAGGTCGCCCATTCGGTGACGCCGTCGTGCAGGTCGGTCGAGTCGGGCTTGGAGATGTACATGGCCTCGTAGGGCGAGATGCCCTGGCGCGGGATCTTGTGGCCGTCGATCTCGCCCTTGGTGAAGATCGGCAGGATGTTGTCGAATTCCTTGATCTTCTTGACCTCGATGCCCTGGATCACGGCGCGCTTGGCGGCGAGCTTGGCCTGCCAGCCCTCGAGATCGGCAATATCGACCGTATTAGGCTGGCTTATGAAGCGATTGATCGCAGCGGAGGTGTCGAGGTTCTGCATCGTCACCTTGAAGCCGAGATCCTTGGCGGCCTGGTCGCCGATCGCCTTCACCACCGAGTAGGAGACGCCGACATGGCGCAGTTCGATGTCCTTGATCTCCTGCGCCCAGATGGTCGGGAAGCCGCGGATCGCGTCCGATCCTGCGGCGGCACCGGCGACCGCTGCCGCCCCCTTCAACAGCGTGCGGCGGCTCAGCTTTTTCTGCCGTACGTCCCTGGTCTCCGACGGATCGGCCGCGGATGTTCCCTTGTCCCTGTCAAGCATGGCAACCCTCGTTGGCTACAATGAACGCTCGCACCGGTCGCCATTGACCGGCTGCGGATGTGATCAGTTGCGCGTGAGGCTATGGGCGGGATTTTGCGAAGTAAAATTGGAAGTAAAAATTCGCGATATAAGGGGGGCTAATGGTTCGGGCGGCTGCATTTGCTTTTGGCAGCACGCATAAGAAGGCGTCAGGACGTGCATACAAGACGGCGAACGCAACGCGGCGGACATTTTCATGCAGCACGTGTGACAGGGCTTGCGCTGCTCGCTGCCGGAACATCGTGCGCGGCGCACGCCGGCGCCGTGTCGATCGCACCTGCGGGGCTGCAAGCGATCGGTATCATCGATCCCCGCTTTCAGTCCTACAACATCGAGATGGTGGAGGTGACCGGCGGGAGGTTCTGGAAGCCTTATCCGCAAGCGATGCGCGCGCCGGCCGACAAGGATCGCTACAGCTACAGACCTCCAATCGATCTCGGAAACACGCGTCTGCGCAAGCTCGCGGTGGCGTTGTCGCCGGCGTATCTGCGCGTGAGCGGCACCTGGGCCAATGCGACGTTCTTCGCCGACACCGAGAGTGCGCCGGCCGCGCCGCCATCGGGATTCAACGCGGTGCTAAGCCGCGCACAGTGGCGCGGCGTCGTCGACTTTGCGCGCGCGGTCGATGCGGAGATCGTCACCTCCTTTGCCATCAGCCCGGGCAGCCGCGATGCGGATGGCCTCTGGAGGCCGGATCAGGCGCAACGCCTGATCGACTATACGCGTTCGCTGAGCGGCCACATCGCCGCCGCCGAATTCATGAACGAGCCGACGCTCGCGGCAACGAACGGTGCGCCGCCTGGATACGATGCGAAGGCTTATGTCCGCGATGTCGGGATCTTTCACGAGTGGATACTACGCGCCGGGCCGGAGACGCTGATCGTCGGGCCAGGCTCGGTCGGCGACACAGCTTCCGCCAGCGGGTCCGGCCTCCGCACGCGCGACCTGCTCGCCGGCTCAGGCTCCGGTGTCGATCGCTTCTCCTATCATCACTACAACACGATCTCGCCGCGCTGCGGCGGCCGCGATGAACCCGCACGCGCGCTGTCCGAAGAATGGCTCGCCCGAACCGATTCCGCGCTATCGACTTACAAATCGCTGCGCGACGAATTCGCGCCGGACAAGCCGATCTGGCTGACGGAAACCGCGGACGCCGCTTGCGGCGGCAACCGCTGGGACAAGACTTTCCTCGATACGTTCCGCTATCTCGACCAGCTCGGACGCCTTGCCAAGGCTGGCGTTCAGGTGGTGATGCACAACACGCTGGCTGCGAGCGATTACGGATTGCTGGACGAGAAGACGTTCCGCCCGCGGCCCAATTATTGGGGCGCGCTGCTCTGGCATCGGTTGATGGGTACGACGGTGCTCGACGCAGGCGCAGCGATGGCGCCCGGCCTCCATGTCTACGCGCACTGTCATCCGTCGATGCGCGGCGCCGTGACCGTGCTCGCGATCAATATCTCGCGCAGCGCAGCGCGCACGATCGTGTTGCCGCTGCCCGCCGAGCGCTACACCTTGCAGGCCGCAAGGCTGGAAGGTGAAACCGTGCAACTGAACGGCAAGACGCTCGCGCTGACCGACGAGGATGGGCTGCCGCACCTCGCCGGGCGCACTACCGCGGCCGGCGCAGTGCACCTTGCACCTGAGACCGTCACTTTCCTCGCCATTCCGGGCGCCGCGAACGCCGCCTGCCGATGACGGCGCTTAATATTTGAGCGCGTCGCGCGCCGTCTCCGGCGCCATCAGGGTCGCTATGATCGTGATGATCGACAGCGCGATGATGTAGACCGACACCGCCCAATAGGAGCCGGCCCATGCGAGCAGCGCGGTTGCAATCAACGGCGAGAAGCCGCCGCTGAGCGCGGCCGCGACGTTGGCACCAAGCGATGCGCCGCTGTAGCGCACCTGGGTGCGGAACAGCTCCGGCATGAACGCGGCCTTCGGCCCGAACAGCAGCGCATGCGTCAGCGTCATCGTGACGACGAGCGCGAACGTGATCAGCGCCGGATCCCTGGTATCGAGGAACCAGAACAGCGGAAACGCCAGCGCCACCGAGAACACACCGCCGGCGAGATACAGCGCCTTGCGGCCGAAGATGTCGGACAGCCAGCCCGCAAGCGGCAGCGTGGCGAATTCGACGATCGCGGCATAGACCACCGCATCCAGGATCACCTGGCGCGGTAGGCCGAGCTTTGTCGTGGCGTAGACCACGGTGAAGACGGTGAGGAGGTAGGCGAGCCCGACTTCCGAAACCGTGATGCCGACCGCCAGCAGGAAGCTGCGCCAGTCGCGGCGCAGCACTTCCCACACCGGCTGCGCCAGCACCTCCTTGCGCTCGACCACCTCCTTGAAATGCGGCGTCTCCGCAAGCTTGAGCCGCACGATAAAGCCGACGCCGACGAGCACAATGCTGATCAGGAACGGCACGCGCCAGCCCCAGCTCAGGAAGTCGGCCTCAGGCAGCTTCGTCATCAGGGCGAAGATGCCGGTGGACGCAGCAACGCCGACAGGAAAGCCGATCTGCACCAGGCTGCCGTAGAAGCCGCGGCGATTGCCGGCATGTTCGATCACCATGACGACCGCGCCGCTCCATTCGCCGCCGAGCCCGATGCCCTGGACGAAGCGCAGGATGATGAGCAGGATCGGCGCCCACACGCCGATCTGGCTGTAGGTCGGCAGGCAGCCGATGAGGAAGGTGCCGAGCCCCATCGCGATCATGGTCGCGACCAGCATGGTCTTGCGGCCGAGCCGGTCGCCATAATGCCCGATGATCGCGCCACCGATCGGCCGTGCCACGAAGCCGACCGCATAGGTCGAGAACGCCGCGAGCGTACCGACGAAGGGATCGAAGCTCGGAAAGAACAGCTTGTTCAGCACCAGCGCCGCCGCCGTGCCGTAGATCAGGAAGTCGTACCACTCGATCGCGGTGCCGAGCGCGCTCGCCCACACCACATGCGCCGTCGTCGATCTCTCCGTCGCGCCGGAGACCCCCGTTGCTGCCGTCATGCCATGCCCCAAAGATTCCTGGGCGGCATCATGGCCAATCACGATGGCGGTTGCAACCTGCGGGGGTGTTGCTGCCGGTGATGACCACAGCGGGAAATGGTGGCGCGCAACTGTTTCAGCACCGTCATTGCGAGGAGCTCGCGACAAAATTGCGTAGCAATTTTGCGCTGATGCGACGAAGCAATCCAGACTGTCTTCGCGGAGAAAGTCTGGATTGCTTCGCTGCGCTCGCAATGACGGGTTTTGAAGCAGTTGCGGTTCCCGTCGTCCGCCAGCACAGCGGAACTTTCTGGGCTTTAATTCGCCATTGACAAACTCATTCGCTAATATCTAACTTATCGCCAACTTATGACCTGCCGCGCCAAGCGGCCCATAAAGAGAGGGAACGACGATGAGAGGGTTCTTGGCCTGCGCCATGCTCGCGGCCATGATTTCGGCTGCCGTGACGTCAACCGCGACCGCGCAGGTCTCCGACGATGCGGTGCGGATCGGCGTGCTGACGGATCTGTCGAGCTGGGGCCGTGACAACAGCGGGCCGGGGTCGGTCGAAGCCGCGAAAATGGCGGTCGAGGAATTCGGGCCGACCGTGCTCGGCAAGCCGATCGAGATCATCAGCGCCGACCACCAGATGAAGACCGACGTCGGCGTGCAGATCGTGCGCGGCTGGTTCGACAACGGCAAGGTCGACGCCGTGGTCGACATCCCCAATTCCGGCATTGCGATCGCCGTCCACAACATGGTGCGCGAGCGGGGCAAGATCGCCCTGCTCTCCGGTCCCGGCGCGAGCTCGCTGACGGACGAGCTGTGCAGCCCGAACACCGTGCATTTCACGTACGACACTTACGCCCTGTCGAAGGTGACCGCCTCCGCCGTGATCAAGGAGGGTGGAAAATCCTGGTACTTCATCACCGCCGACTACGCCTTCGGCCAGCAGCTCGAGAAGGACGCCACGCGCTTCATCAACGAGATGGGCGGCAAGGTGCTTGGTGGCGTGAAGCACCCGACCAATACCGCGGACTTCTCGTCCTTCGCCCTCCAGGCACAGAGCTCGAAATCCGACGTCGTCGCCTTCGCCAACGCCGGCCAGGACACGGACAACGCCATCAAGCAGTCCGGCGAGTTCGGCCTGGTCCAGGGCGGCCAGAAGCTCGTCGGCCTGTTGATGTTCGACACCGACGTGCACGCAATCGGCCTCAAGGCCGCGCAGGGCACCTACATGACCACGGCCGCGTACTGGAACATGGACGAGGCAACCCGCTCCTGGTCGAAGAAGTTCTACGAGCGCACCAAGGTGATGCCGACCATGATCCACACCGGCGTCTACGGCTCGGTGCTGCATTACCTGAAAGGCATCAAGGCGGCCGGCACCGACGATCCCGCCAAGGTGATGGCCAGGATGCGCGAGCTGCCGATCGAGGATATCTTCGTCCATGGCGGCAAGTTGCGCGAGGACGGCCGCGTCATCCGCGACATGTATCTGGCCAAGGTGAAGTCGCCCGAGCAGTCCAAGGAACCCTGGGACTACCTGGAGATCATCAAGACGGTGAAGGGCGAGGACGCCTTCCGTCCGGTCTCCGAGTCCAAATGTCCGCTGCTGAAGAAGTGAGGCCCGCATGACCGACAACGAGCGCAACGCAGTTGAGACTTACGAGTGCGATGTGCTCGTCGCCGGATCGGGCGCCTCCGGCATGTCGGCCGCGATCACCGCGCGCTATCGCGGCCTCGACGTGCTGATCGTCGAGAAGGAGCCGCGTTTCGGTGGCACCACCGCCCGTTCCGGCGGCTGGCTCTGGATCCCCGGCACCTCGCTGGCGAAGGCCTACGGCATCGTGGAGACCCCGGAACAGGCCCGCACATATCTGCGGCACGAGGCCGGCAATAATTTCGACGCCGCGCGCGTCGATGCGTTCCTGAGCGCCGGTCCCGAGGCGGTGGATTTCTTCACCTCCAAGACCGCCCTGCGCTTCGACATGCCGCTGGTGTTCCCGGACTATCACGCCGAAGCGCCCGGCGGCACGCAAGGCGGCCGCTCCATGGTGACGCGCCCGTTCGACGGCCGCGAGCTCGGCGAGCAGATCAAGACCCTCGGCATGCCGCTGCCGGAGCTCACTGTGTTCGGCATGATGTTGGGCTCCGGCAAGGAGATCATCCATTTCATGCGGGTGACGAAATCGCTGGCCTCCGCGGTCTATGTCGCAAAGCGCCTGTCGCGGCATCTGATGGACGTGCTGCGCTACGGCCGCGGCATGACGCTGACCAATGGCAATGCGCTAGCGGGACGGCTGGCGAAATCAGCGCTCGATCTCAAGATTCCGATGTGGCTGTCTTCTCCCGTGCGCGAGCTGACGGTCGAGAGTGGCATTGTCACCGGCGCCGTCGTCACCCGCAACGGGCGAGATATACGCATTCGCGCAAGGCAAGGCGTCGTGCTCGCCTGCGGCGGCTTTCCGCATGACGTCGAACGCCGCAGGAAAATGTTTCCGCATGCGCCGACCGGCAACGAGCACTATTCGCCGGGCCCCACCGGCAACACCGGCGACGGCTTGCGCCTTGCGGAAAGCGCCGGCGGACACGTCGAGGACCGTCTGCCGAATGCCGCGGCCTGGGTCCCGGTGTCGCTCACCACGCGGAAGGACGGCTCAAAGGGCGTGATGCCGCATTTCATCGACCGCGCCAAGCCCGGCGTAATCGCGGTGATGCGCGACGGCAGGCGGTTTGCCAATGAAGGCAATTCCTACCACGACTTCGTCCAGGCCATGGTCAAGGCGGCGAAACCCGGCGAGGAGATCGCGGCGTACCTCGTCTGCGATCACAAGACGCTGCGGAAGTACGGCCTCGGCTGCGTGCCGCCCTTCCCGATGCCAACGGGCCGTCACCTCAAGACCGGCTACCTCATGCGCGGCGACACGCTCGAAGCGCTCGCGGCCAGAGCTGGCATCGATGCCACGACCTTCGCCGAGACCGTCAAGCAGTTCAACGCGACGGCGCCGCTGGGGCACGATGCCGCTTTCGGCAAGGGCTCGAAGGCCTACAACCGCTACCAGGGCGATGCGCTGCACGGCCCCAATCCTTGCGTGGCCCCGATCGAGAATGGCCCGTTCTACGCCATCAAGATGGTCATCGGCGACCTCGGCACCTATGCCGGCATCGTCACCGATGAGAACGCGCGCGCGCTCGACGCCGAAGGCCAGGTCATTCCCGGGCTCTACGCCGCCGGCAACGACATGGCGAGCATCATGGGCGGCAATTATCCCGGCGCCGGCATCACCCTTGGGCCGGCGCTGACCTTCGGCTACATTGCCGGCCGTCATCTTGCCGACAGCGCCGCCAAGCGCAACGCGGCGTAAGCATACGCCAGGAGGCGCATGAAGAGAGAAAGCCGCGGCATCCAATCGATCGAGGTCGGCGGAGAACTGCTTCGCGCCCTCGCCCGCAGCGGCGAGCCGATGATGCTGCGCGATCTCGCGCGCGAGGCCGGCATGACGCCGGCCAAGGCGCATCCCTATCTCGCCAGTTTCTCGCGCATCGGGCTGATCGAGCAGGACGAGACCACCGGCCGCTACGAGATCGGCGCGCTGGCGCTGGAGCTCGGCCTCATCAGCCTGCGCCGCCTCTCCGGCGTGCGCATCGCCGGACCGAAGATCGCGGCGCTTGCGAGCCAGATCGGCCACGCGGTCTCGCTGGCCGTCTGGGGCACGCATGGTCCGACCGTGGTGCAGCTCGAAGAGCCGGGCCAGCCGGTGCACATCGTGATGCGGGCCGGCTCGGTGATGGCGCTGCTGGAGACCGCGACCGGCCGCGCCTTTGCGGCCTTCCTGCCGGAGAAGACGATCAATGCCGCGCTCGAAAGCGGCCTCGACCGTCACGGCGTCGGCTACAATCCGAAGCGGGCGGTGAAAGGCGCGAAGGTCGCCGACATGCTCGCTGAAGTCCGCAAGCACGGCCTCGCCCGCGCGCTCGGCGATCCCCTGCCCGGCGTCAATGCGTTCTCGGCACCGGTGTTCGATCACGCCGGCCATGTCGCGCTGGTCATCACCGCGATGGGACCGGAAGGCACGTTCGATGCGCGCTGGGACAGCCCGATCGCGCATGCCTTGCGCGACTGCGCCGGCGCGATCTCGAAGCGGCTCGGCTACGGGATCACGGTTGCGGCGGAGTGAGGCCTCGCGGCCCGACACAAACACCGCTGTCATGCCCCGCGAAGGCGGGGCATCCAGTACGCCGCGGCCTATCGATTCAATCACGACCGTCTCGGAGTACTGGATCGCCCGCCTTCGCGGGCGATGACAGCCAGTGTGAGGCGACTTCGCCCCCTACTTCTCCTTCACCGGCACCGTGTAGTTCAGGATCAGCCGGCCGCCATCCGGATAGATCGTCTGCCCCGTGATATAGGACGCATCGTCGCTGGCGAGGAACGCAACGACGGAGGCAACCTCGCTCGGCTCACCGCCGCGGCCGGCTGGCGTGCGTGACATCACGGTCTTGCGGGCATCCTCTGAGGTGTAGATGGAAGACGCCACCATGTCGGTCAGGATGGTGCCCGGCCCGACCGCCACGACGCGGATGTTGTGCGGGGCCAGCGCGACGGCAGCAACGGAAGTAAGCTGCTTCATGCCGCCCTTGGAGATGGCATAGGTCGCAAGCGTCGGGATCGCCAGCAGCGCATTGACCGAGGACATGTTGATGATGACCCCGCCGCCGCTGCCTTGCGCGATCATCTGCTTCGCCGCCGCTTGCACGCCGAAGAACGCGCCTTTCAGATTGATGGCGATGATGTCGTCAAAATCCTGCTCGGAGATATCAAGGATGTTCTGGTTGCGGGCGACGCCGGCATTGTTGACCATGATGTCGAGCCGCCCGAACTCTTTCACGGCGGTCGCAACGAGCTGGTCGACATCGGCACGCTTGGCGACGTCGCCGGGGACGGTGCGCAAGGCATCCGGCCGCCCAAGCTCGGCACCCGTCGCGGCGAGACCCTCGGCATCGACGTCCGAGATGACGACCTTGACGCCGTCGTCCAGGAGTCTCTTTGCGCAGGCCTTGCCGATGCCGCGCGCCGCGCCGGTGATGGCGGCGACCTTGCCGGATAGTTTCATCGTCTCACTCCAGAGTAGCTGCTTAGGCAGCAGGCTATCGCCGGATGAGATACCCGGCTCAGGCCGCTGCAAATCCGAGATGAGCACGGAACCGGTTCTTGATAAAGACGGCATCGCGCGAGGGCAGCGAGCGCGGCGGATTTTCCGCCAGAACCTTGATGACGAAGAGCCGAGGCCCCTCGCCCGGGGCAGCGATCTGCGCTGCGAGACGTTCCACCTCGGCGATCGTCCGCGCGATTCCGGTCGCGGCAAATCCGCAGGCCGTGGCAATCGCGGTGAGATCGACGCCGCGCCCGGTATGGCTTGCCTGCATCCCGGTCTCGCCGAAATGCTGATTGTCGATCACCACGATGTCGAGATTGCGCGGACGCGCGACGCCGATGGTGGCGAGACCGCCGAGGCCCATCAATTGCTCGCCGTCCCCGGTCAAGGCGAGGACGCGCGTGCCGGGCTGCGCCTGCGCCAGTCCAAGCCCGATCAGCGCGGCGCCGCCCATGGCGCCCCAGAGATAGAAATTGCCGTCGTGGTCGCCGACGGAATGAAGATCATAGGTCGGGGAGCCAAGGCCGGCGACGACCAGCGTGTCCTTGCGGTTCCTAAGAAGCGCGGCGACGGCGGCACGGCGATCGAGTTGAGACATATTGGACATCGACATCACCACTTCTTCTTGCCGATCAGGCGCTGCCCGATCAGCACTGCGATCTGCTGGTCGGCTTCATAGGCAAGCGCTGCGGCCGATTCGACCGTCTCGACCAGATCTTCCGGCGTCTCTGCGCGCATCACCTTCAGGCCGATCGCCTCCAGCGAGGGCTGCGTCGCCCGGCTCATCGGCACCTGCCAGGGATTGAACTCGGCCCATTCGCCGCGCATCGTCACCAGCATCAGGAGCGGAAAGCGGCCGATCGCCGAGAGCGAGAGCATGTTGATGCAATTTCCGACCCCGCTCGACTGCATCAGCAGCACGCTGCGCTGGCCGCCGAGCCAGGCGCCCGCGGCAATGGCGATGCCCTCCTCTTCCGTCGTCAGCACGTTGGTGGTGACGTCGCGGTCGGCCGAGAACAGGCGGATGAGCTGACTGTGGCCGGCATCCGGCACATAGGACATCTGCCTGACGTCAGCGGCCTTCAGAACGCGATAGAGCTCGCTCGGCCAGTCGTCGCTCGAGCGCGTTTCAAGATTGGGTTGAGGGCTGTGCACCGCGAGGTCTCCGTGAGATTCGGAAGGACGCTAGCGATATTCGCGCGCGAAGGCTCTGACCGTCTGGCACGATCAGATATCGAGGGATTGTATAGCTGCCGAGCCGCGAGCCACCGCCAGTCTCGACAGCGTCATGGCCGGGCTCGTCCCGGCCATCCACGCCTTGTCGCGCGGCACAAAGAACGTGGATGCCCGGGACAAGCCCGGGCATGACGACCTCTTGCAAATGTTCAAATACGATGACCCTGCCGCAAGCGGGGCGAGGTGAAGAGAACTTCAATTCGCCGCCGACCTCGCGGCCGGCATGTAGATCTGCGCGTAGCCTTCCTTGATCGCGGACGTGATGCGGTCGAGGCGGCGGTCGATGTGCTTCTCCAGCACGGAGACGCAAGCCTCTTCATTGCGCGCCTTCAATCCTTCGACGACGGCGCGGTGCTCGGCCTGCGTGTTGGAGCGGTTGGCGCGGTCCATGTCGATCCAGCGCACGAAGCGGATGCGGGCGTTGACGTTGCGCAAGACGCGCAGCATCTCGGCGTTGTTCGACATCGCCATCAGCCGCTCGTGAAAGGTCTCATCCAGCTCGACCAGCTCGACCGAGGAACGCTCGCCGGGATCAGGACCGGTCGCTTCGAGGAATTTCAAGAGCGCGTCGATGTCTTCATCTTTGGCACGCTTGACAGCGAGGCGGACCGAGGCGACCTCGATCGACTTGCGCAGCTCGTAGAGATCGAAGATCTCGTGCGCGTCGAGCTCGCGGCAGAAGAAGCCCTTGCCCGGCGTGAAGCGCAGGAAGCCTTCGGTGTTGAGACGGTTGAGCGCCTCGCGCAGCGGCGTACGGCTGACGCCGAGACGTTTTGCCAGCTCGCCTTCGTTGAGTCGTTCGCCCGGCTTGAACTCGTAGCTCACGGCCATCGCCTTGAGCTGTTCATAGACGCGATCGACGATACTATCGGAAGCCAGTTCCACGGTGCTCTTCATCAGCTGCATTCATGCCCGAACACAGCCCAATATACCGGGGCTGTGAAGATGATTGCAATGCAAAGGACAGCTTGGCAGCGTTTGTTCAGAGCTTTGCGACACCCGGAATCAGGCAAAGACGCGCGGGCGCAGTCCAGCATGAAACCAGGTGATCATGGAATAGATATCATAGACCGGCAGCCCGACCTCGGCCTGCAAGGCTGCCGCATAGGGCGGCATGTTGGTGCATTCGAGCACGATCGCCCCAACGTCGGGGTTCTTTGCGACGAGCAGCTTGCCCGCCTCGACCACGTCGCGCTCGGCCAAGCCGACGTCCATGTCGTCCTTCTCGGCCTTGATCAGGACGCGGAAGAATTCCTTGCCGTTCTCGGTGCCGACCAGCGGCGTGTCGAGCGGCACGCCGGCGCCTTCGAGATGGGCCGGCGTCAGGGTCGAGCCCGACACCGTGACGAGGCCGACGCGCTTGCCGGGCGGCAAGGTCGCCTGCACCCACGGCACCTGCATCAGCGATGAGGTGGCAACCGGCACGCCGACGGCCGCCGCGATCTCTCTCTGAAACAGCGAGAGGAAACCGCAATTGGTGGTGATGGCTTCCGCACCAAGCCGCACCAGATCCTTCGCCGCATCGATGAAGTCAGGCAGCAGGCCGGCCGCGCCCTTCAGCACCACCTTCTCCGGCGAGGCGCCGCTCACCACGCGATAGAGCACGGGGAATGGCCAGGTCGTGCCGTTGCCCATGTCGCCGGGAATGCGGGGAAAGCGCGCTTCCAGCATCAGGATGCCGAGCGGCGCGCCGTAGATGGCCTTGCCGCCACGGGCGATGCGGGAGGACGAGCTGGCAGAAGTGGTCATGGTGCGACCTCAGAGGAAGCGGGTGGGCGAAAACGGCGCGAGCGGAATCTCGGGCTGCTTGCCGCTCAGAAGCTGGGCGACGAGACGGCCGGTGCGGGCCGAACCGACCAGACCGACATGGCCGTGGCCGAAAGCATAGACGATGTCGCGCGAGACGCGCGCGTAACCGATGCAGGGACGTCCGTCCGGCATGCTGGGCCGATGACCGAACCAGGTCTTGATGCGCGAGGCCGGAATGTCCTTTGGCAGCTTTGGGAACATGCTGAAGAGATGATCGCGCAAGATCTCGGCGCGCTTCCAGTTCGGCGCGGCCTCGAGGCCGGCGATCTCGACGGTGCCGGCGGCACGCAGGCCCTTGTCGGTCCAGTTCACCACCATCTTGGCATCCGATGCCATCATCGAGCTGCGCGGACCCGATTCCGGATTCTCGATCATGACGTGATAACCGCGCTCGGTTTCGAGCGGCAGCGGATCGCCGACGGACGCGGTGATCTGCTTCGATCGGGCGCCGGCGGCGACCACCGCAGCATCGCAGGCAATCTCACCAGTCTCGGTGAGAACAGCGACGAGCTTGTCGCCGGAAAGCTTCAGCCCCGTCGCCTTGGCGCGCACGAGCTTCGCACCATTTGCCAGCGCGTGATTGGCCAGCGCAGCAACGTAAGCGCCGGGATCGCGGCAGCGGCCGGCCTCTTCTACCACCACGCCAAAGGTGTAGCGCGGATGCAGGTCCGGCTCGCGTTGCCGCATCTCGTCGGCATTGAGCTCCAGCCACTCGACGCCAACGCGCTTGCGCAGGCGCCAGCCGAGATCGTTGTCAAAGTTGCCGCGCGACGGGAAGACATGCATCACGCCGTTGCGCTCGACCAGTTCGCCGACACCGGCTTCTTCCGCAAGCTTCCGGTGCAGCAGCGGTGCATCCTTCAGGAGATCGCGCAGCGCGAAGGCGGTCTTCTCGACGCGCGCTTCGGTCCAGCCCGAGAGCAGGTACTTGATCAGCCAGGGCAAGGCCTTCGGCAAGTACGACCAGCGGATCGCGAGCGGGCCGAGCGGGTCCATCAGATAGCCCGGCACCTTCTTCCAGATGCCAGGCTCGGCCGGCGGGATCACCGAATGCGAGGAGAGCCAGCCGGCATTGCCGTAGCTCGCCGCCTGTTCGCCACCGGGCTCGCCCGCGTCGATCAACGTGACGCGGTGGCCCTCGCGCAGCGCCTCGATGGCGCTGATCACGCCGACCGCGCCGGCTCCGATGATGGCGACGTGACGGCCTTCGGGCATCGCTTATGCCTTTACCGACGGCACAAAATCCTTGCCGACCGAGATCGCGCGCGGATCGATGATGCAGTGGAGGATCGACGGCTTGCCCGACGCAAGTGCGCGCTCGAACGCCGGCGCAAACTCCTCGGTGCGCTCGACACGTTCGCCATGGCCGCCGAACGCCTTGGCGTACATCGCAAAGTCCGGGTTCTTGAGCTGGGTGCCGACGACGCGGCCGGGATAGTCGCGCTCCTGGTGCATGCGGATGGTGCCATATTGCGAATTGTCGACGACGATGACGACGAGCGGCGCGTCGTACTGCACGGCGGTCGCGAATTCCTGGCCGTTCATCAGGAAGCAGCCGTCGCCGGCAAAGGCAACGACGGTGCGATCCGGATATTGGCGTTTCGCGAGCACAGCCGCCGGCACGCCGTACCCCATCGAGCCCGAGGTCGGCGCGAGCTGGGACGCAAAACTGTGGAAGCGATGGTGGCGATGAATCCAGCCGGCATAATTGCCGGCGCCGTTGCAGACGATCGCGTCCTTCGGCAGCCGGTCGCGCAGCCAGGTCATGACCTGGCCGTACTGGAACGTGCCCGGCAGTTCGCGCGCCTTCTCGGTCCAGGCGAGGTAATCGGCATGCGCCTTGGCGGCCTCGCCCTTCCAGGCCACAGCGCCGGAGGGCTTCAGCGTCTCGACGGCGGCGGCGAACGCCGCGGGTGTCGCCTGGATCGCCAGCGCCGGCTGGTAGACGCGGCCGAGCTCTTCCGAGCCCGGATGCACATGGATCAGCTTCTGCTGCGGGGTGGGAATGTCGAGCAGCGTGTAGGACGAGGACGGCATCTCCGACATGCGGCCGCCGATGAGCAGAACGACATCGGCGCCGTCGATGCGCGCCTTCAGGCCCGGGCTCGGCCCGATGCCGAGATCGCCGGCATAATGCGAATGGTCGGCGTCGATCAGCGAGGCCCGGCGGAACGAGGTCGCCACCGGCAGGTCGAACCGCTCGGCAAAGCGCGCGATGCTCTTGGTCGCCTCATCGGTCCAGCGCGAGCCGCCGAGAATGACGAGCGGCGCCTTGGCACTCGCGAGCATGGCGCCGACGCGCTCGATATCCGATGGCGCGGGCCAGCTCACCGCCGGCTCGATGCGCATGGCATCGGCGACAGCGGCGGTCTCGGTCAGCATGTTCTCCGGCAGCGAGATCACCACGGGACCCGGACGGCCCTGCATGGCGACGCGGAAGGCGCGCGCGACCAGCTCCGGAATGCGGTCGGGGCGGTCGATCTCGACCGCCCATTTCGTCATGGTGCCGAACACCGCCTTGTAGTCGAGCTCCTGGAACGCCTCGCGCTCGCGCATGCCGGTGTCGACCTGGCCGACGAACAGGATCATCGGCGTCGAATCCTGCATCGCAATGTGGACGCCATGGCTGGCATTGGTCGCGCCGGGGCCGCGGGTGACGAAGCAGACGCCCGGCCGGCCCGTGAGCTTGCCATAGGCTTCCGCCATCATCGCGGCGCCGCCCTCGGCGCGGCAGATCATGACGTCGATCGGGCTGTCGTGCAGCGCGTCGAGCGCGGCCAGATAGCTCTCGCCCGGCACACAGGTGACGCGCTCGACGCCCTGGGCGACGAGCTGATCGATCAGGATCTGGCCCCCGGTGCGGGTGTTACGAATGGTCATGACGGCTCCCTGCAGGCTTTGGCGATGCGCTGGAGCGCCTCGCGAAAATTTCGTTCGGAGGTGGCGTAGGACAGGCCAACGGGAGGTGCAAGATCGAAAGGCTTCTCGCTCCCTGCGCAGGCGTCATGCCCGCCCCTGCTGTTTGCACTACCGCCCATTCGCCATGATGCGGCGGCAATGATCGAGCGCCGCGCCAATCAGGTTGTCGCTCGCCTCCGGCGTGCGGAACGCCGAATGCGCCGATAGCGTCACGTTCGGCAGCTTGGTCAGCGGATGGCCCGGGGGCAGCGGCTCGACGGTGAAGACGTCGAGGCCGGCATGGGCGATGTGGCCCGAGCGCAGTGCATCACACATCGCGTCCTCGTCGACCACGGCGCCGCGCGCGGTGTTGATCAGGATGGCGCCGGGGCGCATCTGCGCGATGCGCTCGCGCGACAGAAACCCCTTGGTGTCGTCGTTGAGGAGCAGATGCAGCGAGACGACGTGGCTGTCCGCGAGAAGCTTCTCCAGCGAGACGAATTCGACGCCGGCATGCATCTTCGGCGATCTGTTCCAGGCAATCACCTTCATGCCGCAGCCAAGCGCCATGCGCGCGGCTTCCGCCGCGATGCCGCCGAAGCCGATCAGGCCGAGCGTCTTGCCGGTGAGCTGCAGCGCGTCGCGGCGCAGCCAATTGCCCTCACGCATGCCGCGATCCATCTCGCCGAAGCTCTTTGCCGAGGCCCACATCAGGGCGATCGCGCATTCGGCGACGGCCGTGTCGCCGTAGCCCTTGATGGTGTGGACGGAGATGCCGCGCTGGCCAAGATCTTCCGGATTCATGTAGCTGCGCGCGCCGGTGCCGAGGAAGACGACGTGCTTCAAGGCAGGACATTTCGCGGCAATCGCCGTCGGCACCGCGGTATGGTCGACGATCATGATCTCGACGCCGTCAAGAAGGCCAGGCAGGTCGTCGGGAGTGATCGCGGGGTTGCGGTTGATGCCGATCGGAAGGCTGTCCGTACGCAGCAATTTCTCGGTGACCGCGGCAAGGGTGTCATTGGCATCGACGAAGAGCGCGCGCACGGGGCCTGTCTTTCCTGTCCAGTTCGAAATACCGTATTGCATTTTAAACTGAATACAGAAATAGTCCAGACGCCGGGTTCGAATGTCCAGAAGCGTCTGTCCAGGAGAACTGCCATGAATCGCAGGGATGCACTCACCACTGTCGCCCTCGCCGGAGCTGCGATCGCCGCAACCGGTTCGGCCAGGGCCGACACCGCGCCGGGCTCGACGCTCGAGCGGATCAAGAAGAGCGGCGTGCTGCGGATCGCCGTCATCGCCGGCCAGGATCCCTATTTCCACAAGGACCTCGCCACCAATCAATGGTCGGGCGCCTGCATCGACATGGCGAACGACATCGCCGCCAAGCTCGGTGCCAAGGTCGAGACGCTGGAATCGACCTGGGGCAACCAGATCCTGGATCTCCAGGCCGAGAAGATCGACCTTGCCTTCGCCGTGAACCCGACACCGGAGCGCTCACTGGTCATCGACTTTTCCACGCCCATCCTGGTGCACTCCTTCACCGTCATCACCAAGAAGGGTTTTGCCAAGCCGCAAACCTGGGCCGAGCTGAACAAGCCCGAGGTCAAGATCGCCGTCGACATCGGCTCGACCCACGAGACGATCGCGCGCCGCTATTGCCCCAAGGCGACGATCCTCGGCTTCAAGGAGCGCAACGAGGCGATCCTCGCCGTCGCGACCGGGCGCGCGGACTGCAACATTTCACTGGCGGTGCTTTCGGTCGCGACCTTGAAGAAGAATCCGACGCTCGGTGAGCTCGCGGTGCCGCGTCCGCTGCTCACGCTGCCGACCAACATGGGCATCCGCGCCGAAAGCGACCGGCGCTACAAGGACTTCCTCAGTGCCTTGGCCGACTACAACCGCTCGCTGGGCCAGACCCGCGAATGGATGCTGAAGGGCTTCGAAGCCGTAGGTCTCGGCGCGGACGACATTCCCGGCGAAGTGCAGTTCTGACGGCCAATCCACGATGGATGTCTGGGAGTTCGCGGCGCTCAAGCCGTACCGGAGCCCGCGTCGGCTTCATGAATGATGGCGTCATGGACGAGATCGACACGCCGGAGGAGACGATCCGCCAGCCGCGCAGCGAGCCGCTGAAGTCCTTCCTCAGCCGGTTTCACGAAACGCATTAGACTGCCGACCACGACCATCCCGAATCGGTGGGAAGAACCATGAAACTCCGCGGCGGCTTCACGAATTACGGCGAGACGATCGGCATCCTGATGCTCGATACCCGCTTCCCGCGCCCGCGCGGCGACATCGGCAACGCGCTCTCCTACGACTTCCCGGTGCGCTACAAGATCGTGCGCGGCGCGCACGCCACAAGGATCATGGGCGACCAGCCCGATCCGACCCTGATCGAGCCGTTCATCGCCGCGGCCCGCGAACTGGAAGCCGACGGCGTCAAAGCGATCACGACGACCTGCGGCTTCCTCGCGCCGTTCCAGAAGCAGCTCGCGGCTGCCGTGAACATCCCGGTCTTCACCTCGAGCCTGATCCAGGCGCCGCTGATCCATGCCATGCTGCCGCCCGGCAAGGTCATCGGCATCTTCACCGAACGCGGCCACCACATGAACGAAGGGCACTTCCGCGGCGTGGCTGGTCGCCGGACGAGATCGCGGTTCAGATCCAGGGCATGAAGCCCGATGCGCAGTTTCCCGCAACCTACATTCTCGGCCGCGAGGAGCTCGACACCGACGTCCTGCGCGCCGAGATGATCGAGATGACGCAAGCCTTCATGGCGTCCTGCAAGAACCCCGGCGCGATCCTGTTCGAGTGCACCAACATGTGCCCGTTCTCAAGCGACGTCGCCGAGGTGTCGGGCCTTCCGGTGTTCGACATCAACACGCTGATCAATTTCTTCTACCGCGCAGCCCATCCCGTGCCGTTCCTGCGCTGAACTTGTCGGGACGGCGCCGCGCCACGTTCAATCCCGCGAGACCCGCGGCGTTGACGGCGTGACGTTCGCCGGCGTGTGGAATTCGAGGCGCGCGCGGTTCTCCTCGCGCACGCCGCTATCGTCGCCGAACTCGACATAGTTTTGCGTCGCCTCAGCCCATTGCGGCCATGGCGTCGCCGGTGTGCCCGGGTTTCCCGTGCGCGCGAAAGCGACGAGCGTGTCCATCATGCGCTCGGACAGCGCGCGGTCGAACTCGGTCCAGACCCGCGTGGTACGAAACTTGTTGAAGGCATCCTGGGTGCCGAACCAATAGGGCACGTCGGAGGTGTGATAAGCACCGATCTTCCGCGGACTGTCGAAGAACTCGACGCCGGGCGCGAACGGATGCACACGCGAGAACATGTACATGTAGAACGGCGCCTTGCCGGTCTTCGTTTGCGCGACGGCCCAGTTGCGCGTGCCGATCTCGACCAGCCCCTCGCGCGCGGCGAGCAGGCCCATGGCTTTCGCCTCGTCGTCGGTCTTGGCGGGATAGAGCGCGAGGAAGCGGTCGGCCTGGTCGCCATAGAGTTTTCGCGCAGCAGCGATGTAGGCTTCGAGCGTTCCGGCGGTGCGCAAATCATTCGAGCTCTCGTCGCGCGTGAAGCCTGCGACGGTGGCGACATCGTTCTGCTTTCCGGTGGCGAAGATGTTCGGAACGGTGTCGGGCAGGACGTAGCCATCGACATCCGGCGTCACCGCGATCGTGCCGGCGCAGCCGAGCTGGCAGTCCTTCTGAATTGCAAGAATCTTGTCGGCCTGGATCAACCGCATCTCGGCGAGCGAGGACGCGCCGAGCGCCGACTGCACCTCGAGGCCGATCTTCTCGGCGGCCGGCAACGCCGGGAAGTTGAAGCGGTTGTCGAACATGCTGAGACTCATCGCGAAACCGCGATGGAACAGGCCCTTTGCCAGCGGGCTGGCCTCGAGCGCGGACACCGACATCGCGCCGGCCGACTGCCCGGTGATGGTGACGTTGTCAGGGTCGCCGCCGAACTCTGCGACATTGCGCTTGACCCATTGCAGAGCCGCGACCTGGTCCATCAGGCCGTAATTGCCGGAGGCGTGGTGCGGCGATTCCGCGGTCAGCTCGGGATGGGCGAGATTGCCCAAGATTCCGACGCGATAGTTGAAGCTGACGAAGATCGTGCCTTTCTTCGCGATGTTCTCGCCGTCATACATCGCCATGCCGCTGGAGCCGAGCGTGAAGCCGCCGCCATAGATCCAGACCACGACAGGCAGCTTCGCGCCCGGCCTCGCATCGGCGCTCGCCCAGATGTTCAGATAGAGGCAGTTCTCGCTTGTCGCCTCCTCGCCGAAATAATGATTGAGATTGTGCCGGCGCAGCACCTGGATGCACTCCGGTGCGAGCCGGTCGGCGTGATAGACTCCTTTCCACGCCTCGACCTTCTGTGGCGCACGCCAGCGGAGATCGCCGAGCGGTGGCGCGGCATAGGGAATGCCGAAATAGGCCTTCACGCCCGACGGCATCACCTTGCCCGAGACGGCGCCGCTGTCGATGCTGACGGGATCGCCGGGGACTGGCGTCGCGACGATCTGCGCCGGCACTGGCGAGGCCGCCAGCATCGCAAACATGCCGAGCAGCGAGACGATCGAAAGGGCAGAGCGCCGCCGAGCGCGCCCGGCATTCGTGTTCAACCTGCTCATCCGGCCTCCCTCATCTTCTTGTCGTTGGTGCTCGCGCTGAGCTCCGCCCAAAGGCGGAAGCGCACGCCTTCATTCAGAGGCACAATATGAAACGGCTGAGCGAAAATCGCGAGAGGCTCCTTAGCCAGCTCGAACCGTGGCCAGGCTTCCGCAACGTCAGGCACACCGGTCGTGACGAAGCGCAGCAAGTTTGCCTGAAACCGCGCGGCGACATCGATGTCACCAGGCGTCATCGGCCCGCCCTTTCGTTTCAGGATCGGACGATCGATGAAGTCAGGCAGATGCGCCCAGAGGCAGGCGTTGTCGGCGCCATGGGTCGGCCCCAGCGAGAGGAATGGCTCCAGCGTGGGGCGATGGTCGAACCGGCTCAGCCACACCGCGCCGCCAGCTGCGGCATGAAGCCGTGCAAGATCGGCCATGGGGCGATGCCAGAACGCATCCGACAGCAGCGCCTCGTACGGATCCTCGTCGATGCGCGCCGTGGCACGGTAACAGGCCAGCAGACGTTGCCAACCGGCATCGCCGAATGCGGCGCGCACTTGCCGTTCGGTGGTGCGGATCATCGCCGCCGGCGGCGTGCTCTTCAGGAACATCACCATCTCGTCGCGGCAGGAGCCGAGCCAGAGCGGAATGTCGCGCAAGGTCCCGTCGGCGAAGACATCACGCGGCTCGCGCGGGATCACGATGCCGTCGAGCACCGGGCCGAACACGGTGCCTGACTCGGTCTCGTCCGCAAGCCTGCGACTGACGCGCTCCACCGCCGCGAAGAGCTTTGGCAGCGGCAAAGAGGCAATCGCAGTTGGATCGTGCGCCAATTCGAGCTCGTCGAGCACGCGGCGTGCGACGTCGTCGGCATGATCGTCGCTCATGATGGTCCGCCCGGGCGCGCTGAGCGCGAGCGCGCGAATGAACTTGCCTTTGGCCTGCGGCAAGGTGGCGAGCGCGATCACCATGGAGGCGCCGGCCGACTGGCCGGACAGCGTGATCGCGTCCGGATCGCCGCCGAAATTCGCGATGTTGGCGCGCACCCAGTCGAGCGCGGCGAGCGCGTCCGACGTCGCAAGATTGTTCGCCTCGCCGCGCCCGTGGCGATGCAGTTGCAGGAAGCCGAGCGGCCCGAGCCGGTAGTTGATGGTGACGATCACCGCCGGACCGCGCGCCGCGAGGAATGCGCCGTCGTAGTCGGCGCCGCCGCCGGTGACGAAGGCGCCGCCATGGATGAAGACCAGCACCGGCAGAGGCCGATCGGCCTCTGCCGGCGTCCAGATGTTCAGGCTGAGACAGGCTGTCTCGTCCGCATGATCGAGATGGCCCGGCTGCGGCGCATAAGCACCGTAGTCCGTGCATCGACGCGGCTCCGTCCACGCTTTCGGCGGCCTTGCCTTGGCAAAGCGCGGCGCGGTTGCGAACGGCACGCCCTTGAAGGCACGCATACCGGCCTGCGCGGTGCCGATGACGGGGCCACTCGTGGTCTGAACTGCGCTGGTCAGCATGCGTGCCTCGTCTTCACTCAAGCGCGCCGCTTGCCGAGATCGGCGATGTCGACGGTGTGGGTTTCGCGCGCCGTCGCCGCGGCCGCTGCCGAGATCACGCAGCAACAGGCGACGAAGATCGCGACGGGGACCCAGCCGTTCGGCCCCTCGCCGACCAGGCTCGCGCTCACCAGCGGCGTAAAGCCGGCGGCGAGAAAGCCAAGCTGCGTGCCGATCGCGGTGCCGGAATAGCGCACGCGCGCCTCGAACATCTCGGCGTAGAACGACGGCCAGATCGCGTTCGGCGCGGCGTAGACGATGCCGGACAGGATCATCGCGGCGGCGAAGATCGCGATCGTGTTGCCTGACGTCACCAGCATGAAGTACGGGAACAGCAGCACCGCGCAGCCGAGCACGCCGCCGATGAACACCGGCTTGCGGCCGATCTTGTCGGCGAGCAAGGCCCATAGCGGCTGGGTGACCAGCGCCGTGACATTGCCGAGCACGCCGGCCCACAGCATGGTCGGGCGCGCGACGCCGAACTTGCTGGTGGCATAGCCGAGCGCGAACACGGCGGTCATCGTGCTCACGGTCGCGATCAGCGCGCAGACGATGACGCGCAGCACATCCGGCCAGTAGTCGCGCAGCAGGGCGACGACGGGGAAGCGCGCAACATGCGCCTTGTCCTTGATGTCTTCGAACACAGGCGTTTCCGGCATGGTCCGCCGCACCAGATAGGCGACGACCAGCACGACGAACGAGAGCAGGAACGGAATGCGCCAGCCCCAGCTCAGCAATTGATCCTCGGGCATGCTCGACACCGGGATGAACACGAGCGTCGCCAGGATCGCGCCGGCCTGGGTGCCACTGAGGGTCCAGCTCGTGAAGAAGGCGCGGTTGGAGTTGGCCGAATGCTCCAGCGTCAGCGAGTTGGCGCCGCTCTGCTCGCCGGCGGCGGAGAGGCCCTGCAACAGGCGCAGCAGCGTCAGGATGACGGGCGCGGCATTGCCGATTGCCTTGGCATCCGGCAACAGGCCGATCGCAAGCGTCGAGCCGCCCATCAACACCAGCGTGAACAGCAGCACCGTCTTGCGACCGATGCGATCGCCGAAATGGCCGAGGATGACAGCGCCGACCGGCCGCGCGATGTAGCCGATGCCGAAGCTCAGGAGCGCGAGCAGCGTTCCGGTCGAGGGATCGACATTGGCGAAGAACACTCTTGGAAAGATCAGCGCCGCCGCCGTGCCGTAGATGAAGAAGTCGTAGTATTCGAGCATGCTGCCGACGAAGCTGACGAGCGCGGCGCGCTTCGGCAGCTTGCCCGGCGTGGCCTCCGCTGCTGTTGGCGCGTGCAGTGATGCGGTTGACGTCAACGTCATTGCAAGTCCTCCCCATGTGTCCGGTGCGGCTCGCGTCAGGCAGTCCGCCCGCGCGTTTTCTGGTTCTGATTGCCGCAACCTTGGTTTGAGGCGATAATGTACGAACTAGTACGTTTATGCAATACGCATTGGATCAAGGCCCCGACGGGTGAAATTTGCCTTCACCTTCAAGGTGATCCGTGGAAACTGGCGGGAGAAACAGTGATGCTCGAGCGCATGCCGCCCCCATCGAAGCGCACCAACGACCCCGAGCGCACCAAGCGCGACATCCTCGAAGTGGCGATGGCCGAATTCGCCTCGGAGGGCTATTCCGGCGCCCGCGTCGATGCGATCGCGGCGCGAACGCGCACGTCGAAGCGGATGATCTATTACTATTTCGGCGGCAAGGAACAGCTCTACCTGGCGGTGCTGGAGGAAGCCTATCGCAGCATCCGCGCGCTGGAGGACCAGCTCGACATCGAAAGCTGCGATGCGCGCGAGGGCTTGCGCCGGCTGATCGAGGCGACCTTCGACCATGACGAGCGCAATCCGAACTTCATCCGCCTCGTCTCGATCGAGAACATCCACCACGGCAAGCACCTCAAGCAGAACCTGCAACTCCGCCAGCTCAACGCCAGCGTGATCGCGACGCTCGACGGCATCCTCAGGCGCGGCCGCGCCGAAGGCGCCTTCCGCGACGACGTCGACGCCATCGACCTGCACCTGGCCATCAGCTCCTACTGCTTCTTCCGCGTCGCCAACCGCCACACCTTCGGCGCCCTGTTCGACCGCGACCTCAGCGAGCCCAGGGTGCTGGCGAAGAGCCGGACGCAGATCGTGGAGATGATTTTGGCGTGGCTGGGGACGAAGGCCTAGCGACCGCCACACACGCGCTGTCATGCCCCGGCTTGACCGGGGCATCCAGTACGCCGCAGCCTATCGAGGAATCACTACGTCTCTGGAATACTGGATCACCCGCCTTCGCGGGTGATGACACCGAGAGCGGAGCAGCAGCCCCCTCACCCACTCCTCTTCTGCCGTGTGCTCGCCAGCAGCACCAGCATGAAGGAGGCCGCCGTCATCAGCGTCGAGATCGCGGCGATCGTCGGGTCGATCTCGTCGCGGAGCGCGGTGAACATGCGCTTGGTCAGCGGCTGGTACTGGCCGCCGGAGATGAACAGCGCGACGATGGTCTCGTCCATCGCCGAGATGAAGGCGAAGATGCCTCCGGCGACCACGCTGGACTTGATCTGCGGCAGCGTCACCGCGAAGAAGCTGCGCAGGCGGTTCATGCCGAGGCTGCGCGCCACCATCTCCTGCGCCGGATCGAAGCTCTGGAGCCCCGCGAGCACGGAAATGAGGACATATGGCAGGCCCAGCATCACGTTCGCCAGCACGAGGCCCGGCAGGGTCGCGACCAGGCCGACCTTGGCATAGACGAAGAAGATGCCGACGGCGGTAATGATGATCGGCACCACCAGCGGCAGCAGCAGCGCCATGTGGATGATCCGCATGATGCGCAGCTTCGACTGGCTGATGGCGTAGGCGGCGGCAACCCCGAGCGGCGTCGCGATGACCACGGTGAAAAACGCGACCGTCAGCGTCACCCGCGTCGCCTGCATCCAGGCCGGGTTGGCGAAATATTGCTGGTACCAGCGCAGCGAGAAGGACGGCGGCGGGAAGGTCAGGAAGCGCGCGCTGGAGAAGGAGATCGGCGCGATGATCAGCACCGGCAGGATCAGATAGACCAGCACCAGCGCGCTGATCACGTAGAGGACGATCCGGGCGGGGGACAATCGCGTCATTTCTGCCCCAACACGCGATCGAGCGAAATGAAGCGGCTGACGACGAGGAAGATCACGAGCACGCTGACGAGCAGCACCACCGCGACCGCACTGGCCGCGCCGAACTGGTTGTAGAGCTCGACATTGCGGCTCACCAGCATCGACACCATCACCGTGCGGCCGCCGCCGAGCAATTCCGGCGTGATGTAGAAGCCGAGGCAGAGCACGAACACCATGGTGCAGCCCGCGAGCACGCCCGGCAGCGACAGCGGCAGGAAGACGCGGACGAAGGTCAGCGACGGGCTGGCCCCCAGGCTGGCGCCGGCCTGCATCAGGTCGCCTGGAATCTTCTGCATGGTGGCGTAGAGCGGCAGCACCATGAACGGCAGCAGGATGTGCACGGTCGCCACCACCGTGCCGAACGTGTTGTGCACCAGTGCGAGCGGCTCGGAGATCACATCGAGGTAACGCAAAAGCTGGTTGATCACGCCGGTGCGCTGGAGCAGCGCCAGCCACGCATAGGCGCGGACCAGCACGCTGGTCCAGAACGGCAGCACGACCAGCGACAGGATGAGGATGCTCCAGCCTTTCGGCACGGCGTTGGCGAGGTACGCCACGGGATAGCCCAGCAGCAGCGCGATCAATGTGACCGCGAGGCTGATCTCGAAGGTCAGCGCAAAGCTGCGCCAGTAGATGTCTTCGGTGAAGACGCGGCGATAATTCTCCAGCGTGAAGCCGTCATGGTAGATCGACTGCCAGGCGAGCCAGCCGACCGGCAGCACGATCAGAGCCAGGATCACCAGCAGCGCCGGCGACACCAATGCCAGCATCAGGCCGTGCTCGCGGCGTTGATGCTTTTGGGAGGGATCTGGCACTGTTATCGTCAACGCTGCCTCGCTTCGCTTAGCTCTTCGTCTACTTCTGCATGAACGATGCCCAGCGCTTCTCGGCCGCTTCGCCGGCCGGCGACGACCACCAGGCATAGGACATCAGCGCCTGCTTGGCCGCATTGGCGGGCTCGCTCGGCAATTGCGCCGCGCGCTCGGCCTTGATCACGTTGGTCTCGAACGCCTTGGGATTGCCCGGACCGTAGTCGATATGCAGCGGCAGATTGGCCTGGTGCACGGGATCGACGGCCTCGTTGAGGAACTTCACCGCCGTCTCGAGATTGGGCGCACCCTTGAGGATGCAGAGCGAGGTGCTCTGAAGGATGCCCTGGTTGTAGGTGAAGGACACCTTTGCGCCTTCCTTGGCAACCGCGCTGACGCGGCCGTTCCAGGCCATCTCCATGTCGACTTCGCCGTCGTTGAGGAGCTGCGCCGACTGCGCGCCCGATGTCCACCATACCGTGATGTGCGGCTTGATCTCCTCAAGTTTCTTGAAGGCGCGATCGACGTCGAGCGGGTAGAGCTTATCGGGCGCGACGCCGTCGGCCATCAGCGCGGCTTCGAGCGTGGCGATGGGGTGATTACGCAGCGCGCGGCGGCCGGGGAATTTCTTGACGTCCCAGAAATCGACCCAGCTGTTCGGCGCGTCCTTCGGGAACGTCTTCTGGCTGTAGGCGAGCACGCTCGAATAGAACTCGTAGGACACCGAATAGGGACTGCGATAGGCCTCCGGCATCGCCGCGGCGTTCGGGATCTTCGAGAAGTCGAGCTTCTCGATCAGCCCCTGCTCGCCGCCGCGCAGGCAATAGCCCGTCGGCGTGTCGACGACATCCCAGATCGGCTTGCCGCTGCCGACCTGGGTCTTGATCGCGGGCCAGGCATCGGGAATGGAGTCCTGGTTGATGGTGATGCCGAGCTTCTTGGCGGAGGGATCAAGGATCGCCACCGTCTGCGCCTGCTGATAGGCGCCGCCTTGCGAGACGAAGGTGATCTGCTCGGCCGCGCTGGCCGCCGTGCCGCTAAACGCGATCGCGCCCAACAGGGCGTAGCCCAATCCAGAAGTCCGTTTCGTCGTCATCCTCGCCTCCTCCATCGCCAAAGAGATCTCACTGACCGATCGCATCGAGAAACTGATACCAGCCGGCGACCATGCGCACGGCGGGCTCGCGCAGCGGATAGAATGGAATCGCCCTCATCCGCTGCGCATCGAGCAGGCCGACGTCGGGCGCCTCGCCGCGCACGAAGGCGGCGAGGTAGCGCCCCATCAGGCTCGACATCGCAACGCCGGCGCCGTTGTAGCCCATCGAGAACAGCGTTCGGTCGTCGAGCCGGCCGATATGCGGCACCGAGTCCAGCGTCATGGCGACGAGGCCCGACCATTTGTAGGCGAGCGGCAGGTCGGCGAGATCAGGGAAGATGCCGACCATCGCCTTGCGCAAGGCGTCGAACGCGGCTTCGGAGTCCTCTTTGCCGAACGCGCCGCGGCCACCAAAAATGACGCGGTTGTCGACCATGCGGAACCAGCGCATCATGCGCTTGGTTTCGGTGTAGGTGCGCCCGGTCGGCATCAATTTTCCGGCGAGATTGCGCGGCAGTTTTTCCGTTGCGACCATGGCGCTGCGGAACGGGATCAGCGTGCGCTGCATGTGCGCGGTCGCGCTGGTGAGATCAGAATAGCTGTTGGTGGCGATGATGGCCTGCTTCGCGCGCACGGCGCCATTCGGCGTCTCCGCGACGATGCCGCCCTGCTCTCGCCTCAGCTTGAGCACCGGCGTCTCCTGGAAAATCGGGACACCGCGGCGTGCCACGCCATCGGCGAGGCCGCGCAGATAGTTCAGCGGATGAATGCCGCCAGAGCCGGGATTGAGCACGCCGCCGACGAAGACGTCCGAGCCGGTCTCCTCGCGCACCCCGCGCTTGTCGAGGATGCGGACCTCCACATCGCCCATCTCGCGCGTCATCCAGTTGGCTTCGTCGATCGCGGCCCTCAAGGTCGTCTCGTTGTGCGCGGCCTTGACCTGGCCGGCGCGCGTCAACGCGGCGCTGGCGATGCCGAACTCGGACACCAGCTCCTCGACGATGTCAGTGGATTCATGCGCGATCTCGTACATGCGCCGCGCCATGGCGCGGCCGTACGCGGCGTCGATCTCGCGAAACGACAGGCGGAACTTTGCGGTGATCACCCCGCCATTACGTCCGCTCGCGCCCCAGCCGGGGCGGTTGGCCTCGAGCACGACAGGGGCAAGCCCGCTCTTGGCGATGTGGTGAGCTGCGGAGAGGCCCGTATAGCCCGCACCGATGATCACCACGTCCGCCTGCAGCTCGCCCGACAGGACCGGAAACGCGCGCGCCGATTCCGCCGTGGCTTCCCACAGCGAATTGGCCGATGGCAGCGCGCTCCAGTCCCGTGTCATGCCGCCGCTCATGTGTTACGCCGCCGGGCCGATCGCCGCGTCGGCGAGTGCCTTCAGGGTCGGGAAATGGAAGTCCGGCTTGGTCAGCGTCTCCACCGCCGGCGTGCCGCCGAAGCCCGCGATGCCCTGGCGGCGCTCGATCCAGCACACCTTGTAGCCGAGCTTCCGCGCGATCCCGATGTCGTGGTACTGGCTCTGCGCGACGTGGAGGATGTCGGACTGCTTGTAGCCGAAGGCGGACTGGCGGCCCTTGTTGTAGGCGAAGAATTCCGGGTTCGGCTTGGCAACGCCCGTGTCATCCGCGCAGACGGTGTCGTCGAAGGGATTGCCGAGCGCGTGCGCGTAACAGGACAGCGCGACGCGGTCGGCATTGGTCATCGCCACCAGGCGGAATTTCGTACGCAGGCGCTTGAGCGCCTCGACCGAGTCCGCGAACGGCCCCCAGCGCAGCACCGAGAGCTGGAAGACGTCGCAGGACGCATCGTCAGAAGGCAATCCGAGCTCCTTGGCGAGATGGCGATAGACGTGGAACATCGCCTCGCTGGAGCGCTCGTAGTGCTTGTCGCGGCCGCGCTTGTAGGACTCGAAGATCTTGTCGTCGCTGAGCTCGGCCGGCGACTTGCCCGAGATTTTGCGTACCGCGGAAAGCACGCCGGTCTCGAAATCGATCAAGGTGCCGACGACGTCGAAGGTGAGGACCTTGAAATTGCTGAACGCGGCTTGGGACGACATTTTGGTCTCTTCTCTCGGTTGGACTAGACTGGATTCAGTCCCCCACCCTGGGGACGACGATGGTGTCCTCGGGATGAAGGGTGACGGTGAGGTTGCCGCCAAGCGGCGGGATGCGGCTGTAGGCCTGGTGGTAGCTCGGCTGGCGCAGGCTGAGCGCGATGCCGCCTTCAAGCGCCAGAAAAATGCGCAGGCTTTCGCCCTGGTAGACGATGTCGGTGACGGTGCCGCTGAGCCGGTTGCAAGCGGCATCCTGCGCGCCGTCGTCGATCAGCAGCTTCTCGCTGTGCACGGCCAGCATCAGGGCATCGCCGTCGGGAATGGCGCGGGCACTGCGCAACAGGGCGTTGCCGAGCGCGACGCGGGAGGCATCGACGCGGCGGACCGGCAACATCGTCGCCTCGCCGATGAAGCTTGCAACGAAGGAATCGGCGGGATGGTCGTGCAGGCGCGCCGGCTCGTCGATCTGGATCAACCGGCCGTCCTTCATCACGGCGACGCGGTCGCTCATGGTCAGCGCCTCGCGCTGGTCATGGGTGACGTAGATGATGGTGGCACCGATGCGCCGGTGCAGCGCGCGCAGCTCGATCTGCATGGATTCGCGGAGCTGCTTGTCGAGCGCGGAGAGCGGCTCGTCCATCAGGATCAGCCGCGGCTCGAAGATCATGGCGCGTGCGAGCGCCACGCGCTGGCGCTGGCCGCCGGAGAGCTGCGCGATGCCGCGCTCCTCGTAGCCGGCAAGGCCGACCATCGCCAGCGCGGCGCGCACCTTGTCGGGCCAGCTCGCCTTCGGCAGGTGGCGCGCGCGCAAGGGGAACGCGACGTTCTCGCCGACGCTCATATGCGGGAACAGCGCGTAGTTCTGGAACACGACGCCGATGTCGCGCTTGTGCGGCGGCATGTAAGTGACGTCGCGGCCGCCGAACAGGATGGTGCCTGACGACGGCAGGATGAAGCCGCCCAAAATGCCGAGCAGCGTGGTCTTGCCGGAACCGGACGGGCCGAGCAGCGAGACGAACTCACCGGCGCCGACATTGAGGGACACGTCGTCGAGGGCGCGAACCACGCCGTAGGCCTTGCTGGCGGACCTGATCTCGACGCTTTCCGCTCGCTTGTCCAACGATCGACCTCGCCATGTCCCTAGCTGGCATGCCTCACTGCACGCCATAAGCCTGCTTTATAGACAGAATTCTTGAGCACTCACGATCGAAGCGTGCGGCGCACCATCTCTTCTCTCGCAAGCCCTGTCTTTAGGCTGCCACGCCAATGACACCAGACTTGGCAAAACTCGGCAATTGCCAAATTCTCACCCAGCTCATAACATGGCGTTATGCCCGAGCTGCGCCGGATGCTGCCCTCCAGTAACGCCCTGTTCGTCTTCGACGCAGCGGCGCGCAATGGCAGCTTCACGGCTGCCGCCGCCGAATTGAACGTCACGCAACCGGCGGTGAGCCGGATGCTCGGACAGTTCGAGGAGCATCTCGGCGTCCGCCTGTTCGATCGCACGGCTGGCCGCGCGGTGCTCACCGAGGAAGGCGAGCTCTTGTATCGCCGCGTGCTCGAAGGCTTTCGCAGCATCGAGAGCGGACTCGTCGAGATCGAGCGGCGGCGCAAGGGCACCGAGACGGTGACGCTGTCGGTGTCCTCCGCCTTCACCACGCACTGGCTGATGCCGCGCATCGACAAGCTGCAGAAGCAATTTCCCCAGGTCGATCTGCGCTTCCAGCTGATCTCCGGCGCGCTGCGCGGGCCGGTGGAGAATGTCGATCTCGGCATGCGCTTCCGCGACCGCGACGAGCCGTCATCCGGCGGCACGCTGGTGATGAAGGAAGTGATGCTGCCGATGTGCAGCCCTGCCTATCTCGGCGCGACCGATCCCGCCGAGGGCAACACCATCATCCGCCTCGCCGAGACGCCCGGCGACTGGGCCGCGGATTACGCATCGCTTCTCACCGGGCGCCGCGGCGCGGCCAAGGCGCTGAGCTTCACCGACTATGCCGTCGTGATGCAGGCCGCGCTGCTCGGCCAGGGGATCGCGCTCGGCTGGCTGACGGTGGCCTCGCACTGGCTCTTGACCGGCGCGCTGGTGCCGGCCTCCGATACGCTCACCACCACGCGCCGCATCTGCGAATTCCTGCCGCCGCGCAACAGGCCGATGCGCCCCATCGCCACTGAAATCCGCGACTGGATCATCGCGCAGATGCGAAGCGAGATCGCGGCGATCGACAAGCTCTATCCGAAGCTGGGTGCAATGGAGGCGTGCTATTGAGCGGTGAAACGACAATCGCGCTTGAACATTCGCAATAGGTCGTCATGCCCGGGCTTGTCCCGGGCATCCACGTTCTTCGTGCCGCGGGCCAAGGCGTGGATGGCCGGGACAAGCCCGGCCATGACGCTGTAGCAACGTCAGCGCTTCCAACGAGATTGCGCCGCCCCTTGCGAGGGCATCACGCCTTCAACGATGCTCGATCGCCCTGATCGCGCCGCGGAGCTCGGCGAGGCCGCGCAGGCGGCCGATCGCGGTATAGCCGGGGTTGGTACGCTTGGCGGCAGCGAGATCGTCGAGCATGCGGTGGCCGTGATCGGGACGGAAGACGATCTGTTTGTCGGGCGCGCGGCGCGCGTTCTCCTTCAGCAGCGCCTTCAGCACCGCGACCATGTCGACATCACCGTCGAGATGGTCGGATTCGTAGAACGACAGGCCGTCGGCCTCGCGTTTGGTCGCACGCAGATGCGCAAACGCAATGCGCGGGCCGAAGCGCTCGGCCATATCAGGCAGGTTGTTCTCGGCGCGCACGCCGAGCGAGCCCGTGCACAGGCAGATGCCGTTGGCCTTCGACGGCACCGCGTCGAACAGCGCCTGGTAGTCGTCGGCGGTCGAGGCGACGCGCGGCAGGCCGAACAACGGACGTGGCGGATCGTCCGGATGCAGGGTCAGCGACACGCCGAGCTGCTCGGCAACGGGTGCGACCCGGCCCAGGAATTCGGCGAGATGCTGCCGCAGGATCGTTGGCGTGATGTCGCGATACTGCTCTAGCCGGTCGCGGAATTGCGGGATCGTCATCGGCTCGGTGGTCGAGCCGGGCAGCGCGCTGGCGATGACCATGACGAGATAGTCGATGTCGGCCTGGCTCATCTGGTCGAACAGCTTCTTGGCGCGCGCCTGCTGCTCTGGCGAATATTCCTGCGCGGCGGCCGGCCGCTTCAGGATGTGCAGCTCGAACGCTGCAAAGCGGTCCTGATCGAAGCGCATGGCGCGGGCGCCGTTCGGCAATTCCCATTCCAGATCGGTGCGGCACCAGTCCACCACGGGCATGAAATTGTAGCAGATGATCTTGATGCCGGAAGCAGCCACCGCCTCCAGGCTCGCGATCCACGCGTCGATGGACTTCGTCGCTTTGCCGCCAAGACGCTTGACATCGTCGGGGATCGGAATCGATTCCACCACCGACCAGGTCAGCTGCGAGCGACCGGGTTGGCCGTGCTCGATGAAGTTCTTGCGCTCCTCGACCGCCTTGCGCGTCCAGGCTTCCCCGATCGGCACCTGATGCAGCGCCGAGACGATATCGCTCGCGCCGGCCTGCCTGACGTCATCGAGCGAGACCGGATCATCCGGCCCGTACCAGCGCCATCCCTCTAGCATCATGGGTCTCTCCGATCAGTTCGCGGTCAGCACGACCTTGACGCTCTGCGAGCGGTCGAGCGCCAGCCGCAGCGCATCGGGCGCGGTCGAGAGCGGCCGCTCGGCGGTGACGAGCGACAGCACGTCGACGCTGCCGGCGCCGATCAGTTCCACCGCCGCCATGAACTCGAAGCCGAAGCGGAACGAGCCGCGCAGGTCGATCTCCTTCGCCATCACGGCGTTCGACGGGGTCGGGATCTGGCCGCCCGGCAGATTGCCGATCTGCACCACGACGCCGCCGCGCCTGACGATGCCGATCGCACTGGCAAGGCCGGCGGCCGTGCCCGAGACTTCGAACGCGACGTCGTAGGGGCGCGACGCGGCCTGCGCCTTCAGGCCCTCTTCCCCACCCGATACGTTCTCGACGTGAGAGGCGCCGAGCCGGGTCGCAAAGGCGAGCGGCGCCGGGGCGATGTCAGCCACCGTGACGTCGGCCATGCCGGCACGGTGCGCGGCGAGCATGGTCAGAAGCCCGATCGGGCCGGCGCCAAAGATGATGCCGCGCTTGCCCTCGATATTGCCGGCGCGCGCCACAGCGTGCAGGCAGACCGCGAGCGGCTCGGCGAGCGCTGCCGCCTGATAGGACACATGGTCGGGGATCTTCACGCACTGCGCGGGGATCGCGTCGAAGTAATTGGCAAAGCCGCCCTGCATGTGCGGCGTCTTCGACGCCGAGCCCATGAAATAGATGTTTTCGCAGAGGTTCGGCCGGCCCTCGCGGCAGGCGACGCAATCGCCGCACCAGCGCGACGGATTGACGGCGACGCGGTCGCCGACCTTCAGATTGGCTGCGGAACCCGAGATCTCCACGACCTCGCCGGAGATCTCATGTCCCAGCACCAGCGGCGACTTCACCACGAAATCGCCGGTCCGCGCGTGGCGGAAGTAATGCATGTCCGAGCCGCAGATGCCGCCGGCGCCGAAGCGGATGCGCACCATGCCTGACGCGAGCTTGTCGAGCGGATGCTCGATCATGCGCAGATCTTCGGGGCCGAACAGGGTTGCGGCGAGAGCAGTGGAGGTCATTTGGAAAGTCCCATGTATTTAGGCAGCCAGAGGGTCAGTTCGGGGATGTAGGTGATCGCGATCAGCGCGAGCATCAGCGGCACCAGCCAGGGCAGGATCGCCACCGTCGTGCGCTCGACCGAGAGCTTGGCCACGCGGGCGAGCACGAACAGCACCATCCCGAGCGGCGGATGCAGCAGGCCGATCATCAGGTTCAGCGTCATGATGAGGCCGAAATGAATGGGATCGATGCCGAGCTTGAGCACGATCGGCAACAGGATCGGCACCAGAATGGTGATCGCCGCCGTGGTGTCGATGAAGCAGCCGACGAACAGGATCAGGACGTTGGCAAGCGCCAGGAACACCCATTTGTTGTGGGTGATGCTGAGCATCCAGTCCGAGAGCATCTGGGCTGCCTGCGACACCGTCAGCAGCCAGGCGAAGATCGACGCAGCTGTCACGATGAACAGCACCGAGGCCGTGGTCTCGATGGTGTCGAAAGTCGCCTTCGCCACCGTCTTCAGCGTCATGGTGCGGTAGCGCACGAGCCCGAGGAACAGCGACCATATCACGGCGGCGACCGCAGCTTCGGTCGGCGTGAACCAGCCCAGCGTCATGCCGCCGATCAGGATCACCGGCGCCATCAGCGCCATCACCGCCGAGAAGTCGAAGTACCAGTCGATCGCGAGCAGCGCGCCGAGCCCGATGACGACCGCCATGTTGGTCGACATGCCGGCAACCACCATCAGCCAGATCGCGAGCGGGAAAGCGAGCACGATGGCGATCTCGAGCCCGGCCGAACCGAGCTGCGGCCAGGAGAACGGCGTATCGCTGCCCCATTTGTTCTTGTGCGCGAAATAGGTGACGGTGGCCATCATCAGAAGCGTCATGACGATGCCGGGAATGACGCCGCCCAGAAACAGCGCGCCGATCGAGACGTTCGCCATCATGCCGTAGATCACAAAGGGCAGCGACGGCGGGATGATCGGGCCGAGCGTCGCGGACGCCGCGGTGACGCCGACCGAGAACTCGGTGGAGTAGCCGTGGTCCTTCATCGCCTTGATCTCGATGGTGCCAAGACCGGCGGCGTCCGCGATCGCGGTGCCGGACATCCCGGAGAAGATCACCGAGCCGATGATGTTGACGTGACCGAGGCCGCCGCGCATCCAGCCGACCAACGCGACCGCGAACTTGTAGATGCGGCCGGTCACCCCGGCGATGTTCATGAGGTTGCCGGCCAGGATGAAGAACGGCACGGCGAGCAGCGGAAAGCTCTCGACGCCGGCGATCATGCGCTGCGCCAGCGTCACATCGGGCGTCACGCCGCTGACCAGGATGTAGAGCAGCGACGACGCGGCCATGGCGATCGCCACGGGAACGCCGAGCAGCATCAGAACGAGAAAGCCACCAAGCAACAGCAGCATGACCTTACCCTTCAAAACCGTCGTAGGCGCCGGGACATTCGAGGATCGAATAGCCCTGTCGCAAATGTTGCAGCGCCACCTGTACCGAGCGCACGAACATCAACACGAAGCCGGCCAGCACGGCGTAATAGACGTAGTCCTTGGGAAGATTGATGGTGGTCATGGACTCGTCGCCGATGATCTGGATGTAGACCCAGACCAGCTTGATGGCGTAGCCGAAGAAGGCGATCCGGATCAGGTCGATGACCGTCGACAGCGTGCGCGCCACGAGATGCGGTAGATAGCGGTAGATGAGATCGACCTGGATGTGCCGCGACAGCCTTACGCACATCGAGGCGCCGATGAAGACCACGCCGATCAGGCAGTAGGTCGCGATCTCCTCGGTCCACGCATAGCTGTCGTTGAGGACGTAGCGGGTGAAGAACTGGAGGAAGACGGCGAGCGCCATCACCCAGAAGATCGCCAGCGCCACCCAGTCCTCGAAAGCGTAGATGCCGAGATCGACCTTCGGCGTCGCCTCCTCCTCGAAGGTGTGGGCGATCTCGTCCGCGGTGATCTGCCGGTGTATTTCGGCGGTCGACATGGGGGTGCTCCTAGGGACCTGAACGTCGTTCCGGGGCGACGCGTCAGCGTCGAACCCGGAACCTCGAGATTCTCAGGTGCGCAATTGCGCACCGTAGTTCGGTCCTACGGACCGCCCGGGATGACAGTCGTTGTTATTTCACCGCCTGAATCCGTTCCCAATCCGCCTTGCGATAGCCAAACGTCTCGAACGCGACGTTCTTCAGCACGGTGTCGCGGAACTCGTTCTTGTCGACCTCGGTCACGGTCAGGCCCTTCTCCTTGAAGAAGGCGACCAGCTTGGCTTCGTTCTGCTTGATCTCCACGGTCGCCTTGGCGGCGGCCTCCTGAGCCACGTCGGTGAAGATCTTCTTGTCCTCGTCGCTCAGCTTCTTCCAGAGCGCGCCCGCCACCACCGTGTTGAGGTGGTCGACGATGTGGCCGGTCAGCACGATGTGCTTCTGCACCTCGTAGAACTTCTTGGCCTCGATCGTGGTCAGCGGATTCTCCTGCGCCTCGACGGTGCCGTTCTGCAGCGCGAGATAGACTTCGGCGAACGCGATCGGCGCGGTGTTGGCGCCGCAGGCGCGCGGCATCGCCAGATAGGCCGGAACGTCGGGCACGCGCATCTTCAGGCCCTTGAGGTCGGCGCAGCTCTTGATCGGCTTGTTCGACGAGGTCTGGCGCACGCCGTAATAGGTCACGGCGACGATGTGGTGGCCGCTCTTGTCCTCATAACCCTTGGCGAGCTCTTTGAAGATGTCGCTCTTGGTGTAGGCCAGGAGATGATCGGCATCGCGGAAAGTGTAGGGATAGTAGGTCACGCCGATCGGCGGGAAGCTCTTGGCCGCGAAGCTCGAGCCGGAGATGATGATGTCGACCGAGCCGAGCGAGAGGCCCTGGTTGATGTCGGCTTCCTTGCCGAGCTGGGACGCCGGATAGACATCGACCGCATAGCGTCCGTTGGTGCGCTTGCCGATCTCCTGCGCGGCCCAGACCGAAGCGGTATGGAACGGCTCAGAGGTCTCGTAGACATGGGCCCATTTGAGCTTGGTCTGCGCCATGCCGGCATGGGTCGTCGCACACATCGCCGCGGCCGAGACCGCGAGCATCATCGTCATCTTCTTCAACACTGACTTTTCCTCCATCGTTCAAGTCTGCTTCTTGTTTGCCCGCCTCCAAGAGGGATGCGGGCCGCCCAATCTCATCGCCGCCGCACGCTGCCGCTCTTGGCCTGTTCTTTGGCTTGTTTCTTGGCCTGCTTCTTCGGGGCCCGTTCTGGTTTTGCCGGCGTTGCCGGAGATCGTGCCGTCCGACCGCGTGCCGAGGACGATCCTGCCGCGGTCTCGGCGCCAAAATTCTGCGCAAAGCGCGCCTGCGAGCGCGCCAGATGATTGCGCATCGCCTCGCGCGCGGCGTCCGGATCATGCGCGGCGATCGCGTCGCGCACGGCGCGATGTTCGTCGAGCGCGGTGCGCCACGTGCCCGGGTTCTCAAAATAATGCGCAAGCTGAGCGAAATAGGGATTGAGGCGCTGGTCGAACAGCTCGCCGACCACGCGCACCAGAACGGCATTGCCAAGACTTCCGGCGATCGCGACATGGAACGCGCGGTCGTGGACCATCGAGGCTTCGCCGGGATGCTCGACATTCTCCATCGCGAGAAGGGACGCGTCGATGCGGGCGAGATCGTCCTTGGTCGCGACGCGCGCGGCCTGCTCGGCGATCGCGCTTTCCAGGAATTCGCGGGCGCGCAGGAGCTCGAACGGACCCTCGATGACGGAGGCGGTTGCGGGTGCCGCAACGGCGGCGGGCTCGATCACATAGATGCCGGACCCGACGCGGATGCGGAGGCGGCCTTCGACCTCGAGCGCGATCAGGGCTTCGCGCACCGTCGGCCGCGACACCTTGAGCTGTTCGGCGAGCTCGCGCTCGGTCGGCAAGCGGCTGCCGACCGCGTACTCGCCGCTGTCGATCAGGCTTCGCAATTGATCGGCGACCTGGCGATAGAGCCGTCTCGCCTCCACAGCTTCCAGCGGCACGCTGGCCTCCCCGAAAGGGTCCCGCAGGGAAGCATCGCCCCGGCGGCCCGCCAATTTTTGGAAAATTGGTCTTACCAATTGACCGGAGCATTGACCGAGCACGGGCGCCATGTCAAGCAGCGCCAAAGCAAAGGGGAGACGTCCATGCGCCTTAATTCAACGCGCCTTGGCCGCGCCAGTCTCGACCGGCTGCCACCTGGCATCCGCCGCCCGGCCTATGACCGTTCGCGTGTCACGCCCGGCATCGTGCATCTCGGCCTCGGGGCCTTTCATCGCGCACATCAGGCCGTCGTCATCGACGATTGCCTTGCCACCGGGGCCGCATCCTGGGGCATCGTCGGCGCGAGCCTGCGCAGTCCTGATACGCGCGACGCCCTCGCCCCGCAGGATCATCTCTATACAGTCGCCGTACGTGCTGCCGAAGGCACCGAGCACCGCGTCATCGGCGCACTGCTCGACAGCGTCGTCGCACGCGAGAACCCGGCGCGGCTGATCGAGCGGATGGCCGATCCCGCCATTCGCATCGTCTCGCTTACCGTCACCGAGAAAGGCTATTGCCACACGCCGCAGACCGGCGATCTCGACGAGCGGCACCCGGACGTCGTGCACGATCTGAACAATTTTGACGCGCCGCGCTCGGCGCCCGGCTTCATCGTGGCTGCACTGGCGCGCCGCCGGGCGCAGGGGCTTGCGCCCTTCACCGTGCTGTGCTGCGACAACCTTGCCGCCAACGGCCACACCGTGCAACGGATCGTGACGCAGTTCGCCGCGCTGCGCTCGAAGGATCTCGGCAAGTGGATCGCGGATACCGCAGCCTTTCCCTCGACCATGGTCGACCGCATCGTGCCGGAGACGACGGATGCCGACCGCGATGCGGTGTCATCGGCGCTGGGCTTTCGCGACGCCTGGCCCGTGATGACCGAGCCCTTCACGCAATGGGTGGTCGAGGACCGCTTCCCGGCGGGCCGGCCCGATCTTGCCGCCGCGGGCGTCGAGCTCGTCACCGACGTCAAGCCGTTCGAGCTGATGAAGCTGCGGCTGCTCAACGCCAGCCATTCCGCGCTCGCCTATCTCGGCTATCTCGCCGGCTACGAGACCATTGCCCACACCATGCAGGATCCGCATTTCGCGCGTCTCGCCGCGCAGGTGATGGAAGAGGCCGCGGTGACCCTGACGATGCCGGCGAGCACCGACCTTGCCGCCTATCGCGCCTCGTTGCTCAAGCGCTTTGCCAATCCGGCGCTGCATCATCGCACCTGGCAGATCGCGATGGACGGCTCGCAAAAGCTGCCGCAGCGCCTGCTCGGCGCGATGCGGGATCGCCTCGCCAAGAACCTGCCGGTCGCAACCCATGCGCTGGCGGTCGCCGGCTGGATGCGCTACGTCACCGCCCGCGACGAGCAGGGCCGCGCCATCGACGTGCGCGATCCGCTGGCCGGCGAGCTCGCGGCGCTGGCGCGCGAGGCGGGTCCCGTCGCCGAACGGCTCGCGCCCGCACTGCTCGGGGTCGAGAAGGTGTTCGGGCCGCTGGGTGCCGAGCCGCGCCTGCGCGAGGCCGTGACCGCGGCGCTCGGCCGTCTCTATAAGGATGGCGCGCGGCGGGCGGTGGAGACGCACGTTTCCGCGTGACGGCAATCCCGGACGTCGATGCTGCACTGCGGTCAAAATCGACGGAAGTCGCGCTTGATTTTTGCCTGTCCTTGGCCCACCCGAGAGCCATGGCAAAGGACAGCAAGGTCATCGCCGCGAACGCGGCCTTCTACGCCGCCTTTTCGTCGGGCGATTTCGCCGGCATGGAACGGATGTGGGCGGATGACGACGCCATTTCCTGCATCCACCCCGGCTGGCCGGCGATCATCGGGCGGGCCACCGTGATCGGGAGCTGGCGCGACATCCTGCAAAATCCGGAGCGGCCGCAGATCGTCTGCGCCGAACCGCAGGCCATCGTCGACGGCGACAGCGCGCGCGTGCTCTGCATCGAGATCGTCGACGGCACCGCTTTGGCCGCTGCCAACCATTTTCGCCGCGTCGGCGACGACTGGCGCCTGGTTCACCATCAGTCGAGCCCGATTGCGCAGATTGTCGAGCAGGCTGAAGACGATAGAACGAGTCACCGCGTCCACTGAAGGCGGCAGACACGCCGGCCCATTCTACTGTGCATGGGGTTGTTTTTCAGTTTTTTAGTTGGCGACCTCATCCCAGCCCCGACAGATCGTCCAGCACGACCCGCGCCGCCCTGAAATCATCGTCCCGGAAGAACATGCTGCGCGTGATCAGAACCGGGATGTTTGCCCGCGACGCCGCGATCAGGCCGTTGGCGGAATCCTCGATCGCGACGCAGTCGGAAGCCTCCAGCTTCAGCCGCGCCAGGACTTCGAGATAGACATCCGGCGCAGGCTTCTTGCAGCGGACGTCGTCACCGGCAACGATCGCATCGAAATCCGCGGTCCAGCGCATCCCCAGCGCCCGCGACAGCAGCGCATCGATGTTGCCGTGTGAGGTGGTGGTCGCGATCGCAAGCCGCTGGCCGCGCGCCTTCGCCGCGGTGAGAAGGTCCGTCACGCCCGGCCGCAGCGGGCAACAGCCCGTCTCGATCAGTTCGGCGTAATGCGCGGTCTTGACGCGGTGGAGTTCGGCGATGTCGGCATCTGACAATGGCGGCGCGATCTCTTGCCTTCCATGGTAAGCGCGAATGCGCTCCTTGCCGCCTGTCACCCGCAGCAGGTCCTTGTAGACGGCGCGGTCCCAATGCCAGTCGAGACCGTGGCGAACAAAGGCGCGGTTGAAGGCCTGCCGATGCAGTTCCTCCGTCTCGGCAAGGGTGCCATCGACATCGAAGATCAGCGCGGCCGCGCGCCGGATCAGTTCGCTGGCCTCAGTTGGCTCAATGGTGGCCGCTTCCGCCTGCATGATCGACCCTTCCCGCATGACGCCTCCGTGACGTGCGATCATCGCCTGCACTGGCAGGCGCGTAAAATTGCAATATCTTTTGCCGGACCCAAAAATCCCTTATGAGCGGGGGCGCGCCGGGGCGCGAACGGGAACTCCGACCTGCACGGGAGAGACATGCGGCTCTTCATTCTAGGCTTCGGCTACAGCGCCAGGCATTTCGTCCGCAGATTCGGCGGCGCCTTCTCGCACATCGCCGGCACGGTGCGCGATCCCGCGAAACGGGACGACCTTGCAGGCATCGAGGTGCATCCGTTTTCCGGGAGCCGTCCGGCCCGCGAGACGGCTGAACGTATCAGCGACGCCGATGTCCTTCTGGTATCGGTCCCGCCCGGCAGCGGCGGTGATCCCGCAATCGCGGCCTTCGCGGACGTGCTGGCGGCGGGCCGTCAGCGCAAGATCATCTACCTGTCCACGATCGGCGTATATGGCGATCACGCCGGTGCCTGGGTGGACGAAAGCACGCCGCCGCAGGCCGCCCTCGACCGCACACGCATGCGGCTCGCAGCGGAGCAGGCCTGGACGGATATGGGGCGGGGCGATGTCGCGATCCTGCGGCTTGCAGGCATCTACGGTCCCGGCCGCAACGCGCTGGTGACGCTGCGCACCGGAACGGCCCGGCGCATCATCAAGACCGGACAGATCTTCAACCGCATCCACGCCGACGACATCGCAAGCGCGATCATGGCCGCGGTTCATCACCAGGGCAGCGGCACCTGGAACGTCTGCGACGACGAGCCCGCACCGCCGCAGGACGTGATCGCCTATGCCGCGCAGCTCATGGGCGTTGCGCCGCCGCCTGAAGAGGCGTTCGAGACTGCCGAGATGTCCGCGATGGCGCGCAGCTTCTATGCCAGCAGCGCCCGTGTCTCCAACGCGAAATTGAAGCGCGAGCTCGGTGTCGCGCTGGCCCATCCGACCTACCGGCACGGCCTGGATGCGCTGTGGCACGCCGGCGAAGGACGATAGGTTCGGCTATCTCCGGCGCGCCCCAGACATGCCCTGCCCGCGCTTGACTTCGCTCCGGTGCGGTCGTGATCTGCGCATTCAGCGGGCCACTGCATAACGAGCTCGCCCTTGGGAGGATACAATGAAGAAGACGATCGCCATGATCGCGGCGGCGGCTGCCGTCATCACGTTCGGTGCGGCGCGCGCCGCACCGCTGCCCGAAGCCAACCCTGATGACGCCGGTTTCTCGAAACAGGGCCTTGCGCGGCTCGACAGTTTCTTCGCGCGCGAGATTGCCGCAAAGCGTGTGCCGGGTGCAGTCGTCGCGGTGGCGCGGGACGGCAAGCTCGTGCACTACAAGGCCTACGGCATGCTCGATCCGGACAAGGGCACGCCGATGCCTGTTGACGCGATCTTCGCGCTGGCCTCGATGACCAAGCCGATGGCAGCGGTCGCCGGCCTGACGCTGATGGAGCAGGGCCGGCTGCCGCTCCAGGCCAGGCTGTCCGATTACTATCCCGGCTTTGCCGACATGAAGGTCGGCGTGCCCCAGGCCGACGGCTCGCTCAAGCTCGAGCCACAGGCCTCGCCGATCTTCATCCACGATCTCTACCGGCATACGTCCGGATTGATGTATGGCGGCCGCCCGGACAGTTCGAGCCCGGTGGCGCGGCAATACCCTGACGGCGTCGCGCCGGCGATCGAAGGCGAGACCCAGGCCTTCATCGAGCGCATCACAAAGCTGCCGCTGGCGCATCAGCCCTCGACCGAGTTCGAATACGGCTTTTCGATCGACGTGCTCGGCGCCGTCGTGGAGAAGGTGAGCGAGCAGCGGCTCGGCGACTATCTCGCCGCCAATGTGTGGCAGCCGCTCGGCATGAAGGACGCGACCTTCCACCCGACCGACGCGCAGCGCCCTCGCCTCGCGCGCCCGTTCGCCAACGATCCGCTGACGGGGAAGCCGCAAGCCATCAAGCTGCTAGACACGCCGACCAGGTTCGACTGCGGCGGCGCCTGTTCGTTCGCGACGGTCGGCGACTACATCCGCTTCGGGCAGATGCTGCTCAACGGTGGCGAGCTCGACGGCCAGCGCATCCTCGGCCCGAAGACCGTGCATCACATGACGACCAACCATCTCGGCCCGGAGATCAAGAACAACGTGGCGAACGTCGAACCGCATCGCGCCGGCTTCGGCTTTGGCCTCGCGGTTGCGGTCCGCACCAGCGAAGGGCTGTCGTCGGTCCCCGGCAATCCCGGCGAGTTCACCTGGAACGGCGCGTTCGGGACGCAGTTCTTCTGCGATCCCAAGGAGCGTCTCGTCGTGGTGGTGGGAACGGCGGCGCCCGGGGAGCTCCGGAAATACTATCGCGAGCAGGTCCAAGACATCGTCTATGGCGCGATGGTGAAGTGACGTCAGCGCACTTTGATAGAGAAAGGGCGGCCGATCGGCCGCCCTTAGAATCCAGCGTCAGCTCAGGACGCCATTTTTCTTGAACCAGGCCTCGGCCTGCTTCCAGGCATCTTCCGCGGCGTCCTTGCGGTAGCTGCCGCGGTAGTCGGCATGGAAGCCGTGCGGCGCTTCGGGGTAGATCTTGAATTCAGCCGTCTTCTTGTTCTGCTCGAGCGCCGCCTTGAGCTGCTCGACCTGCGCAACGGGAATGCCGGTATCGGCGCCGCCATAGAGGCCGAGCACCGGCGCCTTCATCTCGGGTGCAAGCTGGAGCGGACTCTTCGGCCACAGCGGATTGGCGGGGTCGACCACCGTTCCATAGAAGGCGACACCCGCCTTGAGAGTGCCGCCGTGAGCGGCATACTCCCAGACGGTGCGCCCGCCCCGGCAGAAGCCGATGATGCCGAGCTTCGCAGTGTCGCCGCCCTGCGATCCCGCCCACGCCACCGTCGCATCGAGATCGGACAGCAGCTCGGCATCCGGCTTGGCATTCACGACCGGCAGCAGGTCCTTGATGTCGGTGATCTTGGTCAGGTCGGCGCCCTTGCGGAAGTAATAATCGGGCGCGACCGCGAATGCGCCGAGCTTGGCCAGGCGCCGCGTCACGTCCTTGATGTATTCGTGCAGGCCGAAGATCTCCATCGCCACGATGATCACCGGCGCCTTGGTGTTGCCGGCGGGGCGGGCGAAATAGGCAGGCATCTCCCCGGAGCCAACCTTGATCCTGGCGTCGCCGGCCTGGAGGCCGCTGGTGTCCGTCGTGATCACCTCGGCGCGGACTGGACCTGCCGCAAGCGTGTAGCCGGCGGCGACGGCCGCGGTGGCGCTCATGAATCCGCGGCGCGAGACCGGGGCAACTTTCGTCAGCCCGACGACGTCGGACGTCATGGTGGTTTCGAAGCTCATCGATCTGTCCCTTCCTGCTGCCCGTGGTGGTATCCCCGAGGGCGACGCATTCGCCAATAGTTGCCGGGGAAACGCAAATCACCAGCCTGCGAGCATACGGTCTTCAGGCTTGTCCCTGACGCTGCTCCCCCGTGCCCCGCATGAGCTGGATCGAGATGATGCCGCGGGCCGGCAATCGTCCGCGCGCAAGGCCACGCGCAAGCTTCCCGGATTTGATCGTGTGCCCGATTTAACCGCGTGGCTGCGCTGCGGCGCAACATCCATTAACCGAAAACGGGGGTTCTTCCGCCGCACCTCTCGCGGTCAGAAGTTGCCGACGCTCCGCCCCCTCGCCACTTCGAGACGCTTCGCCGCAACAAATGGGCTCCATGGTGGCCGCAACGACACATCATGTTGCCGGGATGTTGCGCACTATCGGAATCCCGCACGCGAGCCGCCGTCATTTGACTGAAATTTTCAGAAGAGTTGAGTCGCGCGGTTTACTCGAACTTTCTTTGTGACGCTCTAGTTCCACGGCCGGAAGTTCCATCTCCGGAAACGGAGAGCCCCTCTTCCAAGTGCGCCCCGCCGTCCGGGCCAAGGATCGCCCGAGAGTTTCATTCTCGTCCACCCAGATTGCGCTACCCGAAGGCTCAATTGAATAAAGCTTTATCCGACCTGGAAGTGAAATGAATCTGGCTCGCGAATCGATTGAACTGTTGGAGCAGGTCGCACGAATCCTCTGGTTCGAAGGCACCAAGCACGGCCTGCGCGACCGCGAGTGGATGGCGCTGCGCTTCCTCTCCCGCGCCAACCGGTTCTCCCGCACACCCTCGGCGCTCGCGAGCTACGTCGGCACCACGCGCGGCACCGCCTCGTTCATCATCGGTGAGCTCGAGCGGCTCGGCTATCTCGAACGAAAGCGCTCGGCCAAGGACAAGCGGTCGGTGATGCTGAGCGTCACGCAGCAGGGCAAGAAGTTCCTGGCGCGCGACCCCGTCAGCGTTCTCGTCGAGGCGATTGCCGTCCTCGACGACGAGGCCAAGATCCGCTTTCGCGACGCGCTCCGCCACGTGCTGGACCAGTCGGACGCGGCCGAGCAGCGGCACCATACCGACATCTGCAAGCGCTGCATCTTCCTCCGGGAAGATCGCACCACGGCGGACGGCAAGACGACGGTCGAGTTCAGCTGCCGCCTGTTTCGCGCGCCGATCGCGGAGCCGGAGGTCGATCTGCTATGCACCAGCTTCGAGCATCACCGCCAATAGAAGGCGCCGTCGATCAGGGCGTTGCCTTGCGCGACGAATAGATCACGCCCCCGCTGGATTCGACCACCAGGCGCCCGTTCTCGTTCCGGATCTCCTCGATGCGGCCAAGGCCGGGCACCTGCTGCCCCAGCACGGCCTCGATGACGCCGTTCGGGCTTTGCAGGATCGCAATCCCCTCATAGGCCTGGCGCACCGACCAGCCCTTGACCACCTTCCGCGGCACTGATGCGCGCTCGGAGGGAGGCACCGAGCCCGTGACCTCGGGCGCGGCGAGCGAAGCCATCATCGGCGCGGCCTGCGGCGACGGCTGCGATTGCGCCAAAGTCGGCGCCGGAGCCTGGGCCTGCGCCTGGGCGAGCTTGTCGAGCTTTACCGTCGAGGACGAGCTCACCCGCTCGATGCGGTCCAGATTCTCGGCAAACCTGCCGAAGCGATCATTGGTCGCCTTGCTCGATTGGTCGACCGCGGTGCGCAGGCCGTCGAGATTTTCGGACACGCCCGACACCTGCTTGCGCAGCTGGGCGACCGTCTCGCGCAGATTCCTGATCTCCGTATTGGCCGCGACATTGTTCTGGGCGGGCTGTGTGGTGAGATAGGCGATCACGCCGGTGCAGGCGCAGACCACCAGCACGGCGGCGACCGCCAACGTCGCGAGTGGCGCGACCCATGTCGGACGGGGCGGCGGCGGCTTGGCCACGATCATGGCCGGCTTGATCACGACCGGCGCAGGCTTGGGTATCGCCATCTTGTCGAGGCGCGCCTTGGCGCGAATGCGCTTCAGCCCCTCGAGCGCCTCTTTCGCCAACGCTTCGTCGCTCGCCGCAGCCGACGCACGCTTTGCGCTCGCGGCGGGCTTGGCCGTTTGCGTCGCGTTGTCCTTTGTATTGGCTGGCTTCGCCGCCGCGGAAACGTCAGCAGTCTCGTTGGGACGAGCTTTTCCATCGGACAACATGCAAGAATGCTCCGTTCGGTTCGATCTATCGAACGACGAATTTATTTGTCGAAGCTTGCCCGAGACGTGCGCATCGAAAACTTTTCATCGCGCCCGACGCGACGTCCCATGAGTCGAAAGCGTCACGCACGTGGCGAGAGTGCGACTCGAAAGACACACCCTCGCCAAGATTTCGCCAAGCTGGAGTCGCCTCGCCGTACATGAGTCGAATTGTCGCATGTGGAAAAACGGTGGAGAGAGTCAATCCGGGGTTGAAAACCCCTCCATGCGCCTACCCCGCAACACTACCCAAAATAGCTGTGATTATACGGGGATGCGGAACTATAGAACCGGCACGGTGCAAAACTAGTTCGGAATCCAAATCAACTGATGCGATTGAATATATCAAGAAACAACTCGAAACAAAACAACAGCATCAAACACACTTAGCAATCGCTTTGTTGCGCGCGCTTGATCGGAAATCGGCAATTGTTACGGTCCTACTCAAGTGATTCTCGCCAGTTGGCGAGGAGATCGGCAAAGTTCGGTAGCGTTCGGACGCGATAAGCAACTTGGCGCAACTGTTCTAGGTCGCTGTCTCAATCCGCTCCGCGAGGTGATCCGCAAGACACCCGCCGGGCCTCACGCAGTAAGCGTTCAGTATCGAGTCGAAGTAACAGGCCCGCGGAAAACGCAGGCACTGAATGCGTAGGGCTGCCCGCGAATATCCAAACCATAACAACGGTTCGCGGGATGGAAATATCGTCAAACAGCATGGTCGCCGAGCCGGGCATCACAACAACCCACCGGCCGCGACAAGTGCGAAACAGGGGCGAAAGACTGATGTATATTATCGTTGATGATCGCGAGAGCGTCACGAACAGCTATGTCGGAGGGCTCGTTCGCGAAGGCGTATCGTCGATCGGCTTCTCCTCCGGAGAATTCTGGGACTGGCTGCAATCTGCGAGTGAATCGGACCTGGCAGCGGTCGACGCCTTCCTCCTCGGGGATTGCGATGCCCGCGGAAGCCTGCCGCGGGCGATGCGCAAGCGCTCCTCGGCTCCCATCATCGCCATGAGCGGCCAGAAGATGCTCAAGAACACGCTGGAGCTGTTCGAATCGGGCGTCGACGACGTCGTGTACGTGCCGATTCACCTGCGCGAGATACTCGCCCGAACGGCCGCGATCGCGCGCCGCCGGGTGGGCGAGCTACCGAGACCCTGCGAGACCAGGATCCAGGTCTTCTTCAATGGACGCGACCCCGAGATCGCGGGCCACGCCCTCACCCTGCCCCGCCGCGAATTGCGCATTCTCGAATATATGGTCAGCAACCACGGCAAGTGGATCACCAAGACGCAGATCTTCAACGCGGTCTACGGCATCTTCGAGTCGACCTTCGACGAGAGCGTGATCGAGAGCCACGTCAGCAAACTGCGCAAGAAGCTCCGCGACCGCCTCGGCTTCGACGCAATCGTGGCCCGGCGCTACGTCGGATACCGCCTCAACATCCCCGCCGGCGAGACCGTCGACGTACCGATGCAGGATCTCGACGAGGTCGGTATCCTCCTCAACAGGGCGCATGCCGTCCCGGCGGCCTATCCAGCCGGAAACTGACGCGGCAGAGCGCTGCCGCGAAAACGACAACGGCCTCTGCGGAGCACCTTCGCAGAGGCCGTTGCACTTTCAGTGGCGGAGACGGCAGAACGCAGGCCTCGCGGCGCGAGGCGCCGCCATACCAAAGCGCGACGCGATCAGGCGCGCGCCTTGGATTCCTGGTCGAGCATGGTCCTCCCGGAAAGCCGCTTCGCGCTTGTCCGGACCGTGCTCTAGGGCTTCTGCTGGAATTCTTCCTTCGAGACGTAGTTGAAGTCCTCGACCAGGACGTCCTGGACGACGTCGGCCTGCATCCGCTCGTTGACGCGCTGCTTGATGCCCGTCGTGAGGATGGAGAGGTCGTAACGGGCGAGCTTCCTGAAATCGAGGCGGTCGTCGGCATAGATCCTGCGGAAGGCCTCGTCGACGACGAACGGCTCCGGCGGAACGTTGAGCTGGTGCATGGTCCGCGCCTCCACGGTGTAGACGAAGCGCGCGACGATGTAGCCCTGCACACTGCCGTTCTCGACCATGGGCACGCTCAGCGCCCGCGTCTTCTGGTATTGGAGCCCGTCGAGATATGCGTCCTTTGCCGGCAGCAGGCTGCCGTTTTCCTTCCAATAGGCCACGGCGTAGCTCGTGCCTGCCGTGAGGATGCAGACCCAGAGTCCGGCAAGCACGAGTCTGATCATTTTCCGTCCTGCGCTGCGCGACCGGTGTAGGTGCCGTCCGAATCGGCCTCCCTGATCGCCTTGACGATGATGGTCGCGACCTCGCGCACCGCGTCGTAGTGCATTTCGAGGATGGAACGATTCCGCTCGAGCTTCTCGCGCAACCGCTGGATCTCTTCGGTGATCTCGGCCTCGCTGCCGAGATGCATCCGCGCCCGCATCAGGCGGACGAACTCGAGCATGCTCCGGCTCTTGCGGGCGCTGAAGTCGTCGAAATCGATCTTCTTGCCCGTAGCGAGCGCAACCGTCTCCTCCTCGACGATACCCTCGAGCCGGCGGATCGCCGCCAGAAGGCCGCGCACCTCGTCCGCTCTCGCCGCCTCGGTGCCGTCGACCACCGCCTCGCCGCCGACATTCGGCAGCAGCACGGGCAACAGCGCATCGCCCGATGCTGCTTCGACCGTCATCGCCCCGGTATCCACGACCGGCTGCTCCATCACCAGGGCCGCCGCGCCTTCTTGTGCCTGCATTGAAAATTCACCCCTCAACTTCTGTCGCCCATTCCCGGATCATCATCCGGCCTTGCCCGTCACGTCCGGTCCCGCCGGATGCGCGCCGGCCAGCTGTCTCGCAATGCCGATGCCCTTGCCCTTGGCGAGCTGGTTGCCGAGCTGTTCCGCCAGCATCGACTTCCAGACGCTGCCGGCGGTCCCCTTGCCGAAGACTTCCTCGGATTCCTTCGGCAGCATCGTCTCGACGAAGGTCTGGAGGATGAACGCCTCGAACTTCCGATAGACGTCGCCGGACGCCGGCGCCTTGATCACCTGCACCGGCGCCCCATTCACCGCACCCGACTGCGCTTCGGAAACCTGCGCCGCGGATTGGTCGGCACTCGCCGCTGCGGCCTTGCCGGCCTCCGCGTCCATCGTGGCGGCGAAATCGGCGTCCGACGATTTCAGCGCATCGAGCTTGGCGGTCGCCGCGCGTTGCGTCACGGGGTCGGCGGCCTCGAGAACGTCGAGGACGAGGTCGGGTGTCGCTGTCACGATCATGTCTTGTTCCGGCTGGCTGGCCGTGGCGTCCACTCGCGCACGGTGAGGCTTGTTCCCGTCATCTCCTCGAGCGAGCGCTTTTCCGCCTCGCGAAGCTTGTCCGCGAGTGCCGCCTTGGCGACTTCCTCGAGCTGTTTCACACGCCGGCTCTCCGCACGAACCTGGTCGAGCTGCCGCGAAGCCTGCTCTTTCACGGCGCGCGCACCGACGCTCGTCCTGTTGAGGCGCCGCGCGATCGACTCGCTCGACGACCCCGCCGGCGGCTTCCCCTCGTTCAGCGCCCCGACCAGCCATTCCTGCTCGTCCTGCAAGCTGCGCTCCTGCTGCCGCAAGTGTACGAGCTGCCATTCGGACAGCCGGAGCTGGAGCTTCACGAGAGAGACCATCCGACCGAGCTTGTCTGCGCGCGACCTCATGACGGTCATTCCGCCAGCCAGGACGAGACGCCGAGCATGAATTGCGTCAAGAGCTCGTCGCTGGTGAGGTAGAGCAGCAGGAAGCCGCCGAACAGCACGAAGGGCACGGAGATGAAGTAGACGGGAATCGCCGGCGTCAGCTTGTTGATCAGGCCGACCGCCAAATTGACGATGACCGAATAGACGATGAACGGGCTGGTGATCCGCAGCGTCAGCACGAACGCTTCCGACAGGCGGCCGACGAGCTGGTCGAGCGCCATGCTGCCGCCGAGCCTGTCGCCGGGATGCCAGACGTCGTAGGAGTTCATCAGCCCGCGCAGCACCTGCCAGTGCTGGTCGGTCATGAAGAACAGCGTGGTGACGGACGCCATGATCAGCGGCACCAGGGCCGGCGCCGGATCGGTGTCGCCGATCGGCGTGCCCGGGATGTTGCTCAGCCCGATCGCACTGGCCATCACGGTCGCCATGGTCTGGAGCGCGAGGAAGAACACGCGCCCGCCGAGGCCGATGACGCTTCCGACCAGGATCTCGGAGCCGATCAGGAGTGCCAGCGTCAGCGGCGCCGCGTTGTCCGTCAGAGGTTTCAGGACCGCGATCAGGATCGGCGTCAATGCAAACGTCGTGACAAGCGCGATGAACAGGCGGACCTGGGCGGGAACGTTGACGCTGGAATAGCCGGGCACGAACATCAGGCAGGCACCGATGCGGCAAAACACGATGAACGTCACCAACACGCTGTCGGCGAGGTTGCTGATCACGATATGGCTCCGAGCGCCCTGATCTCGGCGCTGCGCGCCACCTCCACATGCGACAGGACCGGCAGTGTCGGGAACACCCGTTCCAGGATCATCCGGACATAGGGACGGGCTTCCGGGGTCACCGCCAGCACCACGCTGGTGCCGTTCTCGGTGAACTTGCGGATCGCGGCGCTGGCTTCCGTCGCGAACTGCTCGATCAGGCGCGGATCGGCGTCAAATTCGACGACGTCCCCCTTGGGGTCGCGCTTCAGGCTCTGGTGGAAGGCGAGATCCCAGCGATTGCCGAGGCGGACCACGTTGAGCACTCCGTTGTCGGAGAGGTCGCCGCAGATCTGCTGGGCAAGACGCGTGCGGACATGTTCTGCGACCTGTTCGGAGCGCCGCACATGGGGCGCGATCTCGGCGATCGCCTCGAGGATCAGATGAAGATTGCGGATCGACACGCGCTCGGCCAGCAGGATCTTCAGGATCGACAGCAGGCCCGAATAGGAGATCTGTGACGGGCAGAGATCCTCGATCAGGCGCTTATATTCGGGATCGAGCCGGTCGAGTAGCGCGCGCATGTCCTTGTAGGACAGGAGCTGGGCGAGGTTCGCCCTGATCACCTCGCTCAGATGCGTGAGCAGCACCGACAGATTGTCGACCGGCTTGCAGCCCTGCCGCCTGACTTCGTCGGTGAAGGCTTCCGTCACCCACAGCGCCTTCATGCCGAAGGCGGGTTCGATCACCTCCTCGCCGGGCACGTCCGGCTTACCGTCCTTGTCGACCAACACCAGCACCTCGCCGAGCCTGAGCTCGCCATGCGCGACGCGGGTGTCGTGGATCCGGATCTGGTATCCCTTGGGATCGATCGACAGGTTGTCGGTGAGCTTGATCTCGGGAACGACGAAGCCGTACTGCTTGGCAAACTTCTTGCGGATCTTGGCCACGCGATGGGCAAGCTCGGTGCGCGAGCCCAACAGATGGACCGAAAGGTGGCCGCCGAGCGCCAGCTCGATCTCCGCGGTCTTGAGCGATTCCTTGACGGATTCCTTGGCCTCGGCCTGGGTGCGTTCGTCGGCCTTGCGCGCATCCTCTTTCCGCTCCCGCGCCGCCTGCCGCCTGGGCAGCGTGTAACCGACGAAGGCCATGACGCCGCCGAGCAGCACGAATGGCGCCATCGGCAGCCCCGGCATGAGGGCGAGCACGAACATCATCAATGCGGCGGCCGACACGGCGCGCGGATAGCCGCTGAGCTGCCGCAGCACGGCCTGCTCCGCCGAGCCCCTGGTGCCGCCCTTGGAGACCAGCAGGCCCGCCGACAGCGACACGATCAGCGCCGGCATCTGCGACACCAGACCGTCGCCGACGGAGAGCTTCGTATAGACGTCGGCGGCGCGCGACAGCGTCAGCCCGTGATGGGTGACGCCGATGATGATGCCGCCGAAGATGTTGATCGCGGTGATGATCAGGCCGGCGATGGCATCGCCGCGGACGAACTTCGAGGCACCGTCCATGGCGCCGAAGAATGCGCTCTCCTCTTCGAGCTCGCGGCGCCGGCGCTGGGCTTCCTTGTCATCGATGAGGCCCGCCGACAGGTCCGCGTCGATCGCCATCTGCTTGCCGGGGATGGCGTCCAGGGTGAAGCGGGCGCCGACTTCCGCGATACGGGTCGCGCCCTTGGTGATCACCACGAAATTCACCGTGACCAGGATCGCGAAGATGATCAGGCCGATGACGAAGTCGCCGCCCATGACGAATTTCGAGAAGCCGGCGACGACGTGGCCCGCGGCCTGCTCGCCCTCCCCGCCGCGCGACAGGATCAGGCGGGTGGTCGCGACGTTGAGCGCCAGCCGCAGGATCGTTGCGATCAGCAGCACGGTCGGGAAGGCGGAGAAGTCGAGCGGCCGCTGGATCCACAGCGCGACCATCAGGATCAGCGCCGACAGCGCGATCGAGAAGGCGAGGCCGAGATCGATCAGGATCGGCGGTATCGGCAGGAACAGGATCGTGAGCATGGCCACGATGCCGCCCGCAAAAAAGGCATCCGCCCCGAGTCGTCGCGGGTTTGGCAGGCTAGCAGCTAACGTATCGGCCATGGGTCACCGGCAGAGGGTCCGCCCGGTAATCTGCCGCGTAAAGCTTACGCGAGGGTGGTGGCCGGGGCCTCGCGGCTCAGAAGCCGCGCTCGATATGCGAATAGACCATCTCGGTGAAGGTGGAGAGATGCGCACCGATGAAGGAGCCGGAGATGGCGACGACCACGAGAATGACGATGATCTTCGGAACGAAGGTCAGCGTGACCTCCTGGATCTGGGTCAAGGCCTGGATCAGTGCAATGATGGTGCCGACCAGCATCGCCGCCCCGACAGCAGGCCCGGAGGCGACGATGATGGTCCAGATCGCCGCCTGGACGATGTCAAGGGCGTCCCGCTCGTTCATGACTGGCTGATCGTGAGCCCTGGCCCGACCGCGACTTTCGTGCCGTTCTCGAGGGTCGCGACGGAACCGTCGCTGTTGATGGAGATCGACTTGACCTTGCCGGAGAAGGTCGCACCGGTCGAGTCGGTGAAGCTGACGGTCTTTCCGATCAGCCCGTCGGCCTGCGACAGCGATTGCGAAGACAGCAGCGCATCCAGCTTGGTGTTGGTCTGCATGGCCTGCTCGACCGTCGAGAGCTGGGCGAACTGGCTCATATATTGCGAGGTATCCATCGGATTGGTCGGATCCTGGTTCTTCATCTCGGCGACGAGAAGCTGAAGAAAGGTATTGTAGTCGACGCTGTTGCTCGACGTGGACGTCGTAGAGCTGGTCGAACTGGACGACGTGCTGGTGCTGTCGGTCGCGCTGGTGACGTTCATGTAGCCTCTCCGCTGTCAGGCAGCCTCGAATGGGATGTTGGTGGCGACGCCGGCCAGGATGGCCTGCTCCACCGGGAACAGCGCCCGGATCCGCTTGAGCGCCTCGAAGTAACGGGTTGCCACGACCATCTCGTCGATCGCGACAAGCCCTTCCAGCATCTCGCGGCTTTCGCACACCGCGACCAGGGCCGCGTGGTGCTGGCCGTAGAGCGCCGCGGCATCGCGGACATCGGTCGGGTTCATCAGCATGAGCTGGACGATGAAATAGAGCTGCCGCATCGCCGTGGTGGCGTCGGAGGCCTGCATGATCTGCCCTTCGAGCAGAAACATCACGTCGTTGACGAGCTCGACGGAGACCTTGCGGTCCACGCGCAGCACTGCCCCGTTGATGTAGATCCGTTCGCCCGCCCGCAAGGAGATCTTCATTAAAGAGCGTCTCGGATCAGGCGGTTGATTTCGATGAGCTGCGTCACGTCGCTCGACCTCTCTTCGCGAAGGCGATCCGCCTCCTTGACGACCCACAAGCCAATCGAGATGATGTCGGCGCGCAGCTTGTCCGGGAGTCCGTTTTCCGGGTGCGCGAGATCCTCGATGAAGATCGTCCACAGCCGGCGCACATAGAGCAGGCTCTCGACCAGATCCTCGAAACTGAAGCGCCCCTTCTGGATCCGCTCGAGCCGGTCGATGCCGAGGCTGAGCGCCTGTCGCTCGCGGCCTCTGGCCTCATAGCCGCTCTCGTCAACGACCGCTTCATAGGCTTCAAACGTCATGCGGACCACTCTGCGCAGGAAACTGGATAACAAGACAAAGGGTGCGAACCTTGCAAATGAGCTTGGCTCAGAGGTAGTTGATGAGGCTGATCTTCTGGAGCTGCGAGGTCAGCGCCAGCGCCGTCTGGATCTGGGTCTGCAGGGTGTTGACCCGGACCGCGGCTTCCGCCGGATCGACCTTCTCCATACCGACGATCTGATTGTTGAGAATGTCCTGCTGCGCCTTGAGCTTGTCGGTTGCGGAGGTGAGCCGCTGCTGGACCGTGCCGACGCTGCCGCCGAGCGTAGCAAGATCCGTGATGGCGTTACCAACGAGGCCGATGGCCTTGTCAACGACGACCTGGAACGTCTCTTGGCTCAGTTTCGCGTTCCCGAGATCCGCCATCATGGTGTAGGCTTCGGCGAGCCTGCGGAAGCCGGTCTGGTTGGCGCTAACGGACGTATCGGCGATCTCGGTCGTGGAAATACGGCTTTGCATGACCTGGTCGGTGGCCGATGACCAGTTGGTGTTCCAGGCCGGGCTCGCGAACTCTGCGTCGAAGGTGGTGTTGAGAAAGGTCTGCATCTGGGCCGGGGTAATGCTGCTGACGCTCGCTGAGGATTGCGAGAAGCCGAAGGCCGCAAGGAAATCGGCGTCGACCTGGTTCTTGCTGGCCGAGCCCGCGGTGTAGGCCGTGATCGGCGTGTTCTGCGTGTTGATGCCCGAGAAAAGATACGAGCCGTTGTAGGAGACGTTCAGCGCGCCGATCAGATCCTGGAGGTTGGAGGACGCAGGCGGCAGAATGACCCGCCCGCCGCCGTCGGTGCTGCGGGCCGCGATCAGGTCCTTGAGGAAGTCCGTTGCGGTCGTGGTGAGCTGGGTGATCCGGTTTTGCGTCGTGTCGAGGCGTCCCGAGACGAGCCCGTTGGTATCGACGAGCTGATCGGCGAAGCTCCAGTCCGCCCGCAGGGTGAGGTCGCCTCCCGTCGTGGCACCAAGCTCGAGGCCAACATCGGCGAAGCGGCTGGTGGTGGCCTCCTTCGACGCCTTGCTCAGCGCAGCCTGGTTGTTCGTGATCGAGGACCTCAACGACGACGACAGCATCAAGGTCGAGATGTAGTTCGCGCTCATCATGGCTTAATTCCCCACGGCGGCCAGCAGGCTCTGCAACATTTCGTCGACGGTCGAGATGATCTTCGACGAGGCCGAATAGGTGCGCTCGACCTGAAGCATCAAGGACATCTCGTCGTCCATGTTGACGCCGCTGACGTTGGACAGCGCCGCGGTGCTGCGGTCGAGCAGCGTTTTCTGGTAGGTGACGTTGGAGTCCGCGGTCTTGCGCTGGTTTTCGATCCAGCTCGTCGACGACGACGCGAAGTCGATCAAGCTGCCACTCGGCTTGCCTTGCGTGGTTGCATCGAACGGCTGCGACGCATCCATGCCGCCGATGAGCTGCTGCAACCGGGTCGAGTAGCCGCCGTTCCCGGCGGTGTTGTATTGGTATGCAACGTTACCGCTGATCGCGCCGTCGCGCAGCAGATTTGGGTTGCCGCCCTGTGCCGGATCGACCGATGCCGCGACACTGATCAGCCCGGCCAGGCCGACCGAGACGGTGGCGCTCGCCGGCATCGCCGGCGCGCCGGGATAAGTGAAGAGGCCGGGCACGTCCGGCAGCGCCGCGGCGGACTGATCACTCTCCCTGAATGTATTGATCAGGCCGCGCGCGATTTCGTCGAGCTGACTCTGATAGGTGACCGCGTCCTGGTCGCGCAGCTGAGCGAGGCCCGCGAGCTTGCCCGACTTCAGCGGCATCACGGAATTGGCGCCGGTCACCGGCACGCCGTCGATATAGACCGCATTGCCCGTGGTGCCGGCCGTGTAGACGTTGGTCGCCGTGAAGCTGACCGTTCGCGCCGTCTTGTCGAACAGCACGACGCCGCTGTCGGTGTAGAGCGCCGCGTCGCCGTTAGGTCGGAGCGACATGGAGACGCCGAGCTCCTGCGACAACTGCGAGACAATGCTGTCGCGCTGATCGAGATAGTCGGTGATGTCGTCGCCGGAGATCGTCCCTTTCACGATCTCGGTGTTCACGGTCTGGAACTGGGAGAGCAGCTGATTGATGTTTTGAACCGACGTTTTCATGTCGGCATCCGCGCCCTCACGAACCGACTGAACGGTCAGGGTCGCCTGATTGAGCGCGGTCGCCATGTCCTTGGCGGACGTGACCGCCGCCTGCGCCAGCGTAGTATTGTCCGGAGCGTTGGCATATTGCTGGAGCGCCTGCTTCAGCGCATTGAGCTGCGCCGTCGGCGACTGGTCGAGCTCCGGATCGTCCACCGTGGCAGATGCAATCTTCTGGAGCCCGTCATAGATCGCGTTCTGCTTGGCCGACGACGAGGTCGCGACCAAGACGTTGTTGTAGAGACCCGAGCTGGCGGCACGCTGGATCGCCGCCACATAGACGCCGGCCCCGGGGAGATTGTCCAGCACGGCGATCTTGCGCGAATAGCCGGCGGTGCCGGCGCCGGCGATGTTGCGCGAGATGGTCGACGACTGGATGCCCGACGCCATGAGCGAAGCGCGGGCGGAGTCGAGAGCGGCGGTAAGGGACATGATTTGCTCTGGCCCGGGATGAGCGCTTGAGGATTCAGCGCTTCAGGTTGACGACGACGTCCAGAAGGTCGGAGCCGGTCTGGAACGTTTTCGAGTTCGCCGTGAAGCCGCGCTGCGCCTCGATCATCCCGGTGAGCTCGTCCGCGAGATCGACGTTGGAATCTTCCAGGGCGCTGGACTGGATCGTACCGAGCCCGCCGGTGCCGGCATTCGCGGCCTGCGCATTGCCGGAATTCATGTTGGTCGAAAAGACGTTGCCTGGCTCAGGCGTCAGATTGTCCGGGCTCGCGACGTCGGCGAGCATGATCGTGTAGAGCGTCAGTTGCTGCCCGTTCTTGAGGGTGGCTGTCACGTGACCCGCCTCGTCGACATTGACCTTGTCGATGGCCGCGGGAACGCTGCCATTGACGGTGGCCTTGAAGCTGAAGTCGGTGCCGACCTGCGTCATGTTCGACAGGTCCATGGTCAGTGCCGCGCCGCCGGGGACGGTTACGGTGAGACCCGTCGGGCTCGCGGCGGCCAGCGCACCTTTTCCGGTCGCCGTGGTATCGAAGGTGAAAGTGGTGGCGGCAGCGAGCGAGGTAGCCGTCGCGGAGTCATAGACCTGAACCTGCCAGGTGTCCGAGCCGGCCGCCGTCGCAGTGTGGGACATATAGACGTCAAGCGTAACGGCCTGGCCGATATTGTTGTAGGCCACGATCGAGCTTTTGGATGAATATGACGCCGGACCCGGCGGACCGGCAATGACAGCCGCTGTCGGATCCAGATTGCCGGTCGTGAGCGTTCCCGCCGTCGACGGCACGGGCACCTGCGAGACCTGCGCGACGTTCACGATCTGCATTCCCGCGAGGCTGTTCTGCGAGAAATTGGTCACGAGGCCGGGCTGTCCCAGAAGGTAGAAGCCCGCCGCGTTGACCAGATTGCCCTGGGCGTCCGGTACGAACGAGCCGGCTCGCGTCAGAAACTGCTCCGTATTGTTGGCGTTCGACACCACGAAGAAGCCGTTGCCCTGGACGGCGAGGTCCGTGGTCGACGTGGTGAACTGCGTATGTCCCTGGTCGCTGATGGCGTAGCGAACGGTCGTCTCGACGGCGCCGGAATCGTAATTGCCCGAACCGCTCTTCAGGATCAGCGAGGAGAATTCGGTGGAGGCCCGCTTGTAACCGGTCGTGTTGACGTTCGCGATGTTGTCCGAGACCGTCGACAGCTTGTTGGACTGTGCAGACATGCCCGAAACGCCGGTGCGCATAACACCATACAGGCTCATAAATTGGGCTCCTTTGGTAGGTTGCAACTACAATGAGGGTTCTTGCTTGCGCGGGGCTGATGATCGGGAACCATGCACAACTTCATGTTGTCAGGTTGTCTTCGGCTGACAGAAGGAGCGTGCCTTGTCGGTCCACGCGCCGAAGCCGCTCGAGACGAGATGGGCGACGATGTGACAGACATAGCGCTTCTGCGCCGGCTGGTTGTTCGGGCCTGCGTTGTAGCGGGCGACCGCCATGGTCCAGCTTCCCTCGCGCTGCTTCAGTTCTTTCAGGAAGCGCGCGGCGTAGTCGACGTTCCGGGCAGGATCGAACATCACCCGCACCGAGGCGAACTTGTCGCCGTGATAATAGTGGTTGATCTGCATGCAGCCGAGGTCGATCAGTTTGATGCCCTTGCTTCGCATCGCCTCGAAATTCGCGATCGCATCGTTCATGTCCTTGGCGAACACGGTCTGGCCGTCGGCGCCGAGCGCGTAAGGATGGAGCGCGCCGCGCCGTCCGGTCTCGGTGAGGCCGACCGCATAGAGAATGCCGAGCGGAATCCCGTGCTGCTGGGCCGCGCGCGCCATCTCGCGCTCGCAGGGGCGCGCGCTGTCGGCGGCCGCCTCGGCGGCGCCCGCGTTACAGATAAACAGGGCCGCGACGAATCTGCGGCGCCACGTCCTGGTCATGACGCGTCTCCTGGTTGGACTGGCGCTCCTGCCGGGCCTGTCTCGCATCGCCGTCCGATTGTCCCGACGACGTGCCGGCGCCGTCGAACGAGCCTTGCGACTGTGACGAGGGCTGTTGCTGGCCCGAGAGCTGCGGCTGCGACTGGCCGGAGCCGCTCTGGAATCCGTCCAGCGAGCCGTGCTGGACGGGGGCGACGTCGGCGACGTAGCCGGCCGACTGCATCAGCTCGCGGATCGAGTCGCGCTGCTGGTCCAGCATCTGGCTCGTGTCCTTGCGTTCGGCCGCGAGATGGATGGAGACCTCCGAGCCGACGAGGCGGAGGCGCACGGTGACATTGCCGAGCGCCGGTGGCTCGAGGTTGACGGTCAGAATCTTGAGCGGCTGGTCCGGCGCATTGGTCTGGGACGTCGCGAGATCGGGTGCCACGGACGCCGCCGGTGCCGAGGATTCCTTCAGCTCGGCGACCACCGCGTTGGCGACCTGTTGCGGCGCGTTGAACTGCGCCGGGGGCAGGTGGGTCTCCTGCTGGACCACGGTGACCTTGGTCGCCTCGGGCAATGCGTCCCGGGCCGAAGCCTTGACGGCGCGTTCGACATTGGCCGTGACGGCCTCGAAGCCCGGCGCCGCGGGCATAGCCTTTGACGAACTCTCGTTGCCCTGCGGCGCGGTTGCCGCCGCCTGCGCAGCCGCGGCCTGTGAGCGCGTGCCTGTCGGGCCGGCAGAGGGCGGCGCGGAATCGGCGGTGGCGACCTTCGCCATGCCCGTAGCCTGAACCTCGCCCTTTGTCGTGGAGGAGCGCTCGTCGCGCGCCGACGCGTCCTTCCTGTCTCCCGCCGGTGACTGCACCTGCAGCTTCACGGCCGGCACGGCGGCGAGCTCCTGTCCGACGATCGCAGGAATGCTCGGCCGGCTCGAAACGTCCGCCTTCGCGGCCTGGTCGACCGGATTTTGCGTCTCCGACGACTGGTCGGTCTTCTGGTCGGACGACTTGTGACTGGACTTGGTCTCGTCGGCCGCCTCGGTGCGTTCGTGCACCGCCTCGTCCTCCCCGGCCGGATGCACCAGGTGCGTGCGCAGCGTTCCGGCCTTCACGGTCGTATCGCCGCCCTCATCTTTGAGCGCCCGCTTGGCCAGGTTCGAGACGGTGTGGAGCAGATCGTTGAACGACGAATCCGCCTGCGATTTCGTTCCGGCGCTCTTCGTCGAGCGCGACGTCCCGCGCATATTGAGGCTCTCGGCGAGCCCCGAAAAAACCTGTCCGGCGGTTCCGCTGAGCTTGGTCATGGGCGGCGATCCCTGGTGAGAAGTTCGAGTTCGCCGAGCTCCTTCCGCGCACGCGCGAGAGTCGCCGTCGATGCGGCGAGATCGAGACGCGCCGGCGTGGCCGGAGGCTTGTCGGCGGTGGCGGCAGGTCCGCCCGCGAACGGTTTGTGGACATCGAGCGCGAGCTGGACCGTTGCATTCAGCAGGGGAACGTCGCGCTCGGGCAGCTTCGACCGGTCGAGCGCCTTCAGCTCGGCGAGACCGCCGTCATATTCGTCGATGAGCACCCGCGAGGCGCCACGGAAGAAATGTGCACGCTCGCGCTCCGCCGAGGCATCGGCGCTGAGCGCCAGCGCCCGCTCGCCGGCGAGCCGGGTCACGGCCATCCGTCCACGGACCATGGCACTGCGCGCGATGACGAGATAGAGCTTGAGGCGGCTACTGCGATCGATCTGCTCCAGCATGGTGACGATGCGCGCAAAGCGGCGCTCGTCGAGGGCGAGGCTCGATTGCGTCAGGCCCGTGGAGAAGCGCTGCCAGAAATCGCCGGCATAGATCGAGTTGCGGTAATGGCGGATATAGGCCAGCGTCAGGAACTCGAACTTGTCGAAATCCTCGGCCTGCCCGACCAGCAGGATCTCGCGCCGCAGCGCCGCCTCCTCCACCAGCGTGCCGGGCAGGAGCAGGCGCGCGTCGTCCAGACGCTCGATCGCGAGCGAGGCCTCGGTGCGTGCGAACAGCGCGCCCTGGACCAGCGCGACCTGTCCGCCCAGACCCGACGGAATCGTCCTGGGCTTGACGTCCTTGAGCAGCTCGCGCGCTTCGTCCTGGCGGCCCTCGACATAGGCGAGCGCGCCGTCGAACAGCCGTCCGTCGACGTTCATCTTGTCGCGCGGCAGCTTGCGGACCAGTTGCGGGGCGCCGCCGCTGAGCAGATAGATGACGACGGCCTGGCTGTTCTGCGGATTGCTCCACACGCTCGCATCGGCGGCGAGAAATTTCTCGCCGATCTGCCGGATCAGCGCGATGTGGCCGCCATGCGCCGCGGTGTCGCCGTTGGCGATGCCGTCCTGCACGGCCTGCAATGCGCGCACGAGCTCATAGGGTTCGCCCGATGTCGACGCCGGAGCCGGCGCCGGATCGGCCAGCGCGCGTGCCGCCGCGAACGGCAGCAGCACCAGCAGGGCGGCACGGAGGAGCGGCCTGATCAAGGGCGCTTCTCCCTGATTAGGATCTCGATCCGGCGGTTCTGCGCGGCCGCCGGGTCGTTCGGAAGTTTCGGCCGCCGGTCGGCGTAGCCTTCGACATGCTCGATCCGCTGCGCATCGACGCCGGAGCGGACCAGCATGTAATAGGCCATCTGCGCACGCGCGGTCGACAGCCGCCAATTGTCGTAAGTTTCCGACTTGTACGGCCGATTGTCGGTATGGCCGCGGACGATGATCATGCCCTGGCGTTTCATCAGCAGCGGCCCGATCTTGTCGATCACGCGGATGAGCTCGGGCCGCGGTTCGGCCGAGCCGACCGCGAACATGCCGAAGCTCGCATCGTCGGTCAGGCTGACCAGCAGACCTTCCTCGACCTGACGCACCTCGGCGACCGGTCCCGCACCCGCCTTGATGTCCGACAGCGCATCCGCGATCGCGGACTGAAGCTGCTTGACGGTCGGCTGCTGCGTTTGCGCGGCGTCGCGCGGTTCGGAATCCTTCGACGTATCGCCGGGACGCCCTTGCGCAGCGGCGCTGGCCTGAGCACCCGGCTGCGCGTTCGCCTGCGCGCTGCCGTCGCGCGAAGTCGGCGACGGCGCAGGCCCCGGCGGCAGCAGGGGCGACAGGCTTGCGGACGACGCATCGGCGTTCGGCGCCACGCTTCCGCCGGCATCATCCGCTTTGGCTCGGCGCGCCTGCGGCTCGCCCTGGCCCGTCCCGGTCGCGTTGTCGCGCGCGGACGCATTCGGCTTGGGCTCGCTCTCGATGAAGCGATCCGAATCCTTGGACGCCTGCGGCGCCAGCTTCCAATAGCCGGGATCAAAGGGATCGCGGTAGGCGTCGCCGCCCTTGAAGCCATCCTCTTCCGCGGACGTCAGCGCGCCGGCGCGGCGCTGGCCCGAGGCCTGGTTCGCGCTATTGGCGATCTCGGCAAGCGTCGCATAGGGATCGCGGAACAGCACCTTCTCTTCGTAGAAGGGCGGTTTCTCGGCGGTCGGGGAGTCACCGCGCCGCTCCTCGCTCGGCCCAGCCGGTTGACGCTTGCCGTCCTGGCCATCGAACGAAGTCGGCTCCTTCTTGGAGAGATCCTTGAGACCCTTCGGGGCTGGTGCGTTCTCCGCGAGCTTGATCGGGTTGAAATAGCTCGCAACCACCTGCTTCTGGTCCTGGTTGAGCGCGTTGAGCAGCCACATGACCAGAAAGAACGCCATCATCGCGGTCATGAAGTCCGCATAGGCGATCTTCCATACCCCACCGTGATGCGCCTCCTCGGCGAAGGCGCTGCGCCGGCGGACGATCACGAGCTCTTGCTTGACCTCCTCCATGGCGGGCTACCGGCGCGCCTCGTTCAGGCGCTCGCTCCAGGCCGCGATCTTCGTCTCGATCACGGTCTGGTCGGCTACGACGCGGACCTCGAAAGTCTCGGCGGCCTCGTACTCGATACCCGTTCGCCGGGCCTTCTCGAGCTGCGTCTTCACCAGGTCAAGCAATTCGCTCGGTCCGGTGATCTTGAACACCGGCACCGGCGAATTGCCGGTCAGCGCCGCGATGTGTTCGACCAGCGACCCGATCGCCTTGTCGCGGACCGCATCGGCGAGGAACGGCAGCAATATTCGGGCAACGGAGCTCGCAATGTTGGTCTCGATCTCGCGGCAAGCCGTCTCGAAACCGCTCACGATCGCGACCGCCTGCTGGTCGGACCATTTGGCCCGCTCCTCGCCGAGCCGGATCGCGCTGCGCACCCGTTCCTCGGCAACCCTGGCATCGCCTTCCGCAACGCCGGCGGCATGGCCGCGCCGATAGGCATCGTCCAGCAGATTGACCGGCGGGGCTTCCGTCGCGGGCGCCGGAGGCGGCGACTGAAGCTGCGGCTGCGAATGGGCCGGAGGCTGCGGTTGAGGTTGCGGCTCGCGCCGGACCTCCTTCTGCCTGGTCAGCACGTCCGCGATCTTGGGCGGCGGAGGCGGCGGCGGCGACTTGACCCGGCCGTTCGCGTCGAACTGCGTCAGGAGTTTTCCGATTGCCGCGTTCATGCCGCCTCCTCGCGTCGCATCCAGTCTTTAAGGATCGCTGCTGCCTGCATCTGATCGAGCCGGACGATCTGCTCCAGCCGCTTCTGCGGCGTGCGCTGCATCTTGCCTTCGAGGTCCTCGACGAGGTTGAGCTCGGGGTCCTGACTCTCGGCCAATGCGAGGGCCGTGGCAGCTTCGAGCTCGGCAGCCTCCGCCGCCTCGGTCTGCTCCTGCGCCGCGCGGTGGGTCAGAATGCCGTTGACCGCGGGGCGAAGGCCGAACCAGACCAGCATCGACGCCACGGCCAGGATCGTCACCGCGTTGATGACGCTGCCGAGCTGCTTGTTGATCATCTCGACGAAGCTGATCGGCGGCACCGGCGCGAGCTCGCGCGAGCCTTCGATGAAGTCGACGGCCGTGACCTGGATCTGGTCGCCGCGCTGCTTGTCCAGTCCGCCGGCGGTCGCCGCGAGCTGGCTGATCTCGGCGAGCTTGCTGTCGACGATGGCCTGGTTGCTCTTGTCGCCGAGATCGGCGACGAGGCGCGCGCGGTTGACCAGCACGGCGATGAAGAGCTTCTTGACCGAATAGCCGTCGCTCACCGTCGTCGTGGTCTTGGACGACACCTCGAAGTTGGTGACGTCCTCGCGGCGGGTCTTGTCTTCGCTGGAGTTCTTGGTACCGCCGCCGTTGACCTGCTGGTCGGGAAGGTTCTGCTGCACCGTGGTCGGCGTCGAACGGTCCGCGTTCTGCGACGACTCCTTCTCGCGCACGTTACGGACGGAACGCTCGGCGCGGCTCTCGGGATCGTAGACGGTCTCGTTGACCTGCCGCTTGTCGGTGGAGAGCTGCGGCGCGACGCTGACCTCGAAATTGTCGAGGCCCAGATACGGCGTCAGCGCCTTGCGGATGTTCTCCTGCACCATCCCGCCGACCGTCTTCTGGAGGCTCGCCATCTTGGTCGGGGCAGCGGTGGCTTCGTCCTCCTCGGCCAGCAGCATCGAACCGTCGGCGTCCAGCACCGTCACCTTGTCACGGCTCATGCCGGGGATGGCGGCCGCGACGAGATGACGGATCGACTGCGCCGTGCGCGCCTCGATCGCGCCGTCGGTGCGCAGCACGACCGAGGCCGAAGGCGGCTGTTGCGTCGCGCGGAACGAGCCGCGCACCGGCATCACGATATGCACCCGCGCCGCCTTCACACCCTTCATCAACTGCACCGTGCGCGCGATCTCGCCTTCGAGCGCGCGCAGCTTCGTGACTTCCTGCATGAACGAGGTCAGGCCGAGCGAGCCGATCTTGTCGAACAGCTCGTAGCCGGAATTGGCGCTGGTCGGCAGCCCCTTCTCGGCGAGCAGCATCCGCGCCTGCATGGTCTGGCTCGGGCGCACCGAGACCGCGTCTCCGGCCGTATTGACGTCGAAGGCAATATTCTGCTCGCGCAGCGCCGCGCCCATGCGCGTCACGTCTTCGCGGGAGAGGCCGGTATAGAGCGTTTCGAATTCAGGCCGGCTCAGATAATAGGCGCCGCCGACGACGGTAACGAGAACGGCAAAGCCGATCAGTCCCAAGGCCATCAGGCGTCGCGGCCCAAGCTCCAGCAGATTGTTGAGCAGTTGCTGTATCTGCGCACGACTGAGCATATGACCTCGTACCAATGCGAACATATGGGACACTCCGCTGCCAACCTTGTCTGAAGGTTGCGCGAGAACGCGAATGTGTCGGTTCGCAGGCGAGGCGTTGCAATTTTACAGGAGACCGAGTGACGCAATCGCGCGTATCGGCAACAGGTGCACGGCCGGACGCATCGCAGCGCGATCGGCTACGGCGTGTTGCTTGAAATCTGGCGTCAGGAGATCGATTGCGGGCACGTCGTGTGCCGCCATATCCGCCGTTCATGGCGGAGACCGTGCTCCCGAGGGAGCACGGTCGTTTTCGAAGCCGCGACTTAGCGGAACAGCGTCAGGATGCTCTGGCTGTTCTGGTTGGCGATCGAGAGCGCCTGCACACCGAGCTGCTGCTGGGTCTGTAGCGCCTGCAGTCGCGTCGATTCCGCATTCATGTCGGCGTCGACGAGCTGGCCGACACCGCGGTCGACGGAGTCCATCAAGGTCTTGACGAATTCCGTGTTGGTCGCGATGCGGTTCTTGACGGCACCGAGATTGGCGGCGGCCGATGCCACCGAGTTGATCGCGGTGGTGACCTGCGTGATGTAGCTATTGAGCGTGGTCTGGTCAGTCGCCGAGTCGGTGAGCGCGCTGATGCTGATCGTGTCGATCGCCGCAGCGGTTGAGCCGGTGCCGACCACCGTATCCAGGATGCCGGTCTTGGTTGCGCCGCCGGTGGTGTAGAGCGCGTAATTGGCGGTCGTCACGGTGATGGAGCCGATGGTGGGCGTACCGCCGACACGCGAGTACGACGACACGAGGTTGAAGCTCGTCGGCGTGGCCGTGGACGAGGTCGAGGTGTCGATGCTCAGCCAGTTGATTCCGTTGAACGTCGCCGAGCCGGCCTTGAGCTTCATGTCCTGCTGGATCTGGGTGATGTCAGCCTGGATCTTGGTGCGGTCGATGCCGGCGGTCTTGGCTTCGACAAGCAGCGCCTGGAGCTTGGTCAGGCCGGAGCTGCTATCGCCGATGACCGAGGTCAGGGCGGTATATTCGGTGTCGACGGTCGCGGCCGACAGACCGAGCGAGTCGGAGACCGCAGAGAGCGCGGCGTTGTCGGAGCGCATCGACGTCGCGATCGACCAATAGGCGGCGTTGTCCGAAGCGGTCGAGACGCGCTGGCCGGTCGAGATCCGGTTCTGCGTGGTCGCGAGCTGCGTGCTGACGTTGCGGAGGGTCTGCAGCGCGGTCATTGCAGACGAGTTGGTAAGCAGACTTGAACCCATTTTGATGTCCCTTTGAAGATTGAATTGAGTTTTGGGGACATACCGGGCTTGCACCGGTACGACAGGGCGGCGTCATGCCTTTGGGCCGCGGAAATGCGGGTGAGGGGCCCAACCTGTCGTAGCGGAGAGGTTACCCGCCGAAGCTTGTGCGAGGCTTGTGGCTCTGTGACCCGGCTGCAACAGCTCGGCAGGATCATGGCGTGGACGCGGCGTCACGCCAGACATGAAAAGGGCCGCGCTTCACGAGAAGCGCGGCCCCCCGGATGAGTTGAGGTTTAGCGGAACAGCGACAGGATGCTCTGGCTGCTGTTGTTGGCGATCGAGAGCGCCTGCACACCGAGCTGCTGCTGGACCTGGAGGGCCGCCAGGCGGGTGGACTCCTGGTTCATGTCGGCGTCGACGAGCTGGCCGATACCGCGGTCCACGGAGTCCATCAGGGACTTGACGAATTCCGTGTTGGTCGAGATGCGGTTCTTGACGGCACCGAGATTGGCGGCGGCCGATGCCACCGAGTTGATTGCGGTGGTGACCTGCGCGATGTAGCCATCGAGCGTGGTCTGATCAGCCGCCGAGTCGGTCAGCGCGCCGATGCTGATCGTGTCGATCGACGCAGCGGTCGAGCCGGTGCCGGTCACCGTGTCCAGGATGCCGGTCTTGGTTGCGCCGCCGGTGGTATAGAGCGCGTAATTGGCGGTCGTCACCGTGATGGAGCCGATGGTGGGCGTACCGCCGACGCGCGAGTACGACGACACGAGGTTGAAGCTCGTCGGCGTGGCCGTGGACGAGGTCGAGGTGTCGATGCTCAGCCAGTTGATGCCGTTGAAGGTCGCCGCACCGGCTGTAGACTTCAGCTGCTGCTGGATCTGCGTGACGTCTGCCTGGATCTTGGTGCGATCCACACCGGCGGTCTTGGCTTCGACCAGCAGTGCCTGGAGCTTGGTCAGACCGGAGGTGCTATCGCCGATAGCCGTGTTCAGAGCGGTGTATTCGGTGTCGACGGTCGCGGCCGACAGACCGAGCGAGTCGGAGACCGCCGAGAGCGCGGCGTTGTCGGAGCGCATCGACGTCGCGATCGACCAGTAGGCGGCGTTGTCCGAAGCGGTCGAGACGCGCTGGCCGGTCGAGATGCGGTTCTGCGTGGTGGAGAGCTGCGAGCTGACAGACCGGAGGGTCTGGAGCGCGGTCATGGCGGTCGAGTTCGTAAGCAGGCTTGACATTGCGAATGTCCCTATATGTACGCGTTACATTTCACGAGGGGACATACCGGGCTTGCACCGGTACGGAGGGGCGGCATCATGCCTTTGGACTGATGTGGGTGGGGTCCAACCCGCCGTGACGCATTGCTAGCACGTCGAATCTTGCGCCGAGATTAAGATCGGCTTGAATTTCGCAGCAATATCAGATGGTTAACATTACCCTCCGCTAACCATAGACCAGCACTTCTCGCTAACCATAACCGGCCGGCCGGCAATCGCGGCTCTTACGAGAACGACCGTACCAGTCCGGAGGCCAGCAGATTCCAGCCGTCGATCAGCACGAAGAACAGCATCTTGAACGGCAGCGCGAGGATCGTCGGCGGCATCATCATCATGCCCATCGACATGGTCAGCGTCGCCACGATCATGTCGATGACGAGGAACGGCAGCATGATGAGGAATCCGATCTCGAACGAACGCCTGAGCTCGGAGATCATGAAGGCCGGAATGATGACGCGCAAATCGATGCGCTTGTCGTCGAACTTCTTGCGGAAGCTCTCCGCGGCGAGCGCCTCGAAGGTCTGGAGATCCTTGTCGCGGACATGCGCCAGCATGAACTCGCGGAACGGATCGGTGATCTTCAGATAAGCCTCTTCCTCCGAGATCTCGTTCTTCATGAGAGGCTGGACGCCGGTCTCCCAGGCGCGGTCGAAGGTCGGCGCCATCACGTAGAACGTCATGAATAGCGCGAGGCTGACCAGCACCAGATTGGCTGGCGTGGTCTGGAGGCCGAGGCCGGAGCGCAGGAACGACAGCGCCACCGCAAACCGCGTGAAGCTCGTCACCATGATGAGTAGTCCCGGCGCCACCGACAGCACCGTGATCAGCGCCATCAGCTGGATGATGCGGCCGCTGGTCGAGCCGTTTCCGGGCGGCAGCAGCGAGTTGAGGTCCGGAATCTGGGCGAACGCCATCTCGGACGGCACCGCCAGAATCAACGCGAGCAGCAGGACTCTCAATTTCACTGGATCACCAACGTCTCAATGATCAATTCGCGCACCTTGCCCGATGAGCGGACATTGGCGCGTTCGGCGAGGTCGTCGCGCAGATGCTGGAGCCCGCGCGATCCCTCGAACTGCGTGACCGAGGCCGACCGCAGATAGGTGACGATGTCTTCGCTGATATGGGCGGCCAGGATGCCGGCGTCCTCGTCGCTCATGCTCTCGGTCACCATGGAGGCCTCGACACGGGCCCAGTTGTTGGCGGGCGCGCCGAGATTGGTCACGATCGGGGACAGTTTTCGAAGCCGCGCGCTGCCGGTGTAGCTCGACGCAAGCGGCGGCGGCGTGGCGCTCTTCTTCGCGTCGGCGACGCGCTCGGCGGCCGCAAACAGATGCAGGCCGGCAAGGGCACCGGCACCGATCGCGACCAGGGTCAGCGCCACGATGGCGGCAATCAGGCGCATCACGTCCCCTGCCCTCGCGACGCGGCCCGGCCGGCGCGAACCTCAGAACGGTGCCACGGCGTCATAGATCCGATGTCCCCATCCAGGCTGCTGCACGTCCGACAGATTTCCGCGACCACCATAGGATACACGCGCCTCCGCGATCTTCTCGTAGGAGATCGTGTTGGTGCGCGAGATATCGCGCGGACGCACGATGCCGCCGACATTGAGCACGCGCATCTCGGTGTTGACCTTGAATTCCTGCGAGCCGCTGATCATCATATTGCCGTTCGGCAACACGTCGGTGACGATGGCGGCGATGGACAGCTTGATGTCCTCGGTGCGGTCGATCTGGCCGTTGCCCTTGATCTGGGTGTTGGTGCTGAGGTTGGCGGTGGTCTGGCCCTTGTCGGCCCATCCTGCGACGTCCATCAGCCAGTCGAGCCCGAACTTGATCTGCGAATCGCGCGAGCGGCCGGTCTTGTTGTCGAGCTTGGCCTTGTCCTGCATCGAGATGATCACCGTCACGACGTCGCCGGTGCGCCTGGCACGGGGATCGCGGTAGAGATCGGTGCCGTCGTCCCAGGTTGAGCGATAGCTGACCGGCGTGCGCATGCGCGGCGTCACCGGGATCGGGTCGGCCTGCGTCCTCAGGCCGCTCCCGACCGGCGACAATCGCGGACCGGTCAGGACTTCCGCCGGATCACCGACGCATCCGGCAAGCATCAAGAGCGGCAGGATGAGGATCAGATTCTTCATCTATTTGGTCTTTCCGTCATCCACGCGGCGCATTCCGCCGAGCAGGTCGGCGAGGTGCGCGGCGCGCGCCGTATCCATCTCGTTGAAGATCGCGCTCGAGCTCCTCGGGCTGAGCTTGGCGAGCACGGCGGCGGCGGTCTCGTCCGCCATGCCGGCGATCTGGGTGGCGGCAGCATCCGGCTTCATGCGCGAGTAGATCTCGACGACCTGCGCCTCGGCCTTCTTCAGGAAGTCGTCGCGCAGCGCCATCCACTTCTCGTATTCGGCGCGTTTGGCCTCGACCTCGGCGATCCGCTCGCGGAGCTGGGTCTCGGCCTTCTCCAGCTCCTTGAGCTGCCAGGCCAATCTCGCATCCACGGCGGGATCAGCCACGTTGCTGCAGAACAGGGCGATCTCGTTGTCCGCGGCCGCAGCGGCCTGCGGCGGTGCGGGCTTTGGCGGCGCCGTGACACTGCCGGACTTGGCCGGACGTACGGGCGCGGGTGCAGGCGCTGGCGCCGCTGCCGGTGCAGCCGTCTCGGAAGCCGGCACCGCACCGGTGATCGCCGGTCCGCCATCTTCGGCCGCCCACGCGGTCGCCCGGATGGACGCGTTGTCGCCCGGGATCGGCGTGCGCGGCTTCTGCGGTCCGGGTGCGCGGGCGCGCGCGAAGGAGAGCAGGTTGAGCGGCTTCGACGACTTGGCCTCGTCCAGCGCCAGCACGGGCGAGGCGCCCGCGAGCGCCGCGGCCGCGACCAGGAGGAGGAGTTTGGCTTTGTGATCCAGCTTCAGCATCGGGCCGCGTGCGATTCTCGGTCGAGACCTCAGCATTGAGCGACCAAGCTTGCACGACGCTTATGCATCATTGGACGATGACATCGGCCTGGAGCGCACCGGCCGTCTTGATCGCCTGGAGGATCGCGATGATGCCTGATGGCTTGAGGCCGATCTGGTTCAGCCCGCGCACCAGGCGCTGGAGATCGACGCCGCTCAGGATCGCCACCTGCGATCCGGCCTCGTTGGCCTCGACCACGGTCTGCGGAACGACCACCGTCTGCCCGCGCGAGAACGGCGCCGGCTGCGACACCACGGGCATCTCCGTGACGCGGACCGTCAGATTGCCGTGCGTCACCGCAACCGTCGATATCCGCACGTCCCGTCCGATCACCACCGTGCCGGTGCGCTCGTTGATCACCACCCGCGCCGGCGTGTCCGGCTCGACCGTCAGCTCGCCGATTTCGGCGAGGAAGCGGACCGGACCGATATGGCGCGGCTTCGACAAGACGATGGTGCGGTAGTCGCGCTCGAAGGCGATCTGCGCGCGATAGCGGCCGCCGGCGTAGCGGTTGATCGCGTCGAGGATGCGCGTTGCCGTGACGAAGTCCGGGTTCTTGAGCTCCAGCACCAGGAATTCCATCTCGTGGAGGCTTCCCTGCACCTCTCGCTCGACCAGCGCGCCGTTCGGAATGCGGCCCGCGGTCGGGGTGCCCTGGCTGACGTTCTGCGCCTGGCCTCCCACGCTGTAGCCGGCGACCGTGACCGCGCCTTGTGCCACCGCATAGACCGCGCCGTCCGCCGCGCGCAGCGAGGTCATCACCAGCGTGCCGCCGAGCAGCGAGGTCGCATCGCCGAGCGACGACACCGTCACGTCCATCCGCTCGCCCGCCCCGATCGAAGGTTGCAGGTCCGCGGTCACCATCACGGCCGCGACGTTGCGCGTGCGCAGGGTGGTCGGACGCGCGGGGTTGGTGGTGCTCGTGGTCTCGTTCCTGACATTGATGCCCATGTTCTCGAGCATCGATTGCAGGGACTGCTCCGTGAACGGAGCATTGCGAAGCGTGTCGCCGGTGCCGTTCAGACCGATGACGAGGCCGTAGCCGACGATCTGGTTTTCGCGCAGTCCCTTGATGTCCGCGATGTCCTTGATGCGGACGGCGGCCTGGGCGCTGGCGGCGGAAACGATAAGGACGAGCGCAAGCAGGAGCCTGGTCATGATCCGTCCACGACCTTGACGGTGCCGTCCGGCTGGACGACGCCCCTGATGATCACGCCGGTGTCGGTGTTTCGCACAGGGATCAGCGCGCCGGCGGCGCCGGATTGCATCGCCGAGCCGTAGGTGACGATCGACAGGCCGCTGTCTTCGACGACGACCTTGACCATGGCGCCGCGGGCGACGGTCCAGGGATCTTCCACCGAGTTGGTCGGGATGGGCTGGCCCGGCAGCAGTGCGCGCCGGGCCATGCGGCCGACCAGGACCTGTCGTCCTTCGATGAACATGGCGACGCCGAGCAGGTTCGGCGCGAAGGCGCGCTCCGTGATCATGTCGTCCCGGATCAGCTCGCCGGCGCGGATCGACACGGCCGGCACGGGAAGCCGCTTCTCCTCGGCCGCAGCGACGCGCGCCGAGACGAGAACCAGCAGCACGGCGGCCAACCCGCGCACGATCAGGCCCACCCTGTTCAACATGGACACACCGGAACTAGCGAAGGCCCTTCGATACGGTCGAGGCCATTTCATCCGAGGCCTGGATGACCTTGGCATTCATTTCGTAGGCGCGCTGCGCCGATATCAGCTCGGTGATTTCCTTGACGGGATCGACGTTCGAGGCCTCGAGGTATTTCTGGTTGATCTTGCCGTAGCCGGCATCGCCCGGCAGTCCGACGACCGGCGTGCCGGACGCCGTGGTCTCGCGATAGAGATTACTGCCCAGCGGCTCGAGGCCCGCCTCGTTGGCGAAGTTGGCGAGGTTGAGCTGACCGATCTGACGCGCGTTGACTTCGGTGTCCAGCTTGGCGAACACCTGTCCGGTCTGGTTGACCGTGACCTCGACCGTCCCCTGCGGGATCGTGATCGCGGGATCCAGCAGGTAGCCGTCGGTGGTGACGAGCTGGCTGTTGGCATTGGTGTTGAACGAACCCGCGCGGGTGTATTGCACCTCGTTGTTCGGGCCCAGCACCTGGAACCAGCCGCGGCCGTTGATCGCGAGGTCGTAGGGATTGCCGGTCTGGGTGAGTGCGCCCTGGATGTGCAGCTTGCGGATCGCCGCCGACTTGACGCCGAGGCCGAGATTGGCGCCTTCCGGGATCGGCGACGAGCCGTTGACGTTCGCGACGCCCTGCATGCGGTCCATCTGGTAGAACAGATCGGTGAACTCCGCGCGTGCCCGCTTGTACGACGTCGAGTTGATGTTGGCGATGTTGTTGGCGATGACTTCGATATTGGTCTGCTGGGCATTCATGCCCGTGGCCGCAATGGCAAGCGATTTCACAATGTGACTCCTTCAGATCAAATCGACATACGAACGACTTCTTGGTAGGCCTGCACGACCTTGTCGCGAACCGCGACCGCCGTCTGCAAGGCCTGCTCGGCCGACATCAGCGCCTCGACGACGCGCCGCGTCGATTCCTTGCCCTGCATCGCCGAGATCGACGCCGCCTCGCCCGCCTTCAGCGTGCCGATCGCGTCCGTCGTCACCTGCTTCATCACCGAATCGAAGCCGACGTCGCCGCCGGACTGGATCGCGGTCGGCGCCGCGGGCGAGATCGCCTGCGTCTCGGTTGCGCGGCTCGCCGCCTGGCCTGCGGAGATCGCCGTGGACGAAATTGCCTCAAGCATTGTCAGCTCCTCAGAAGGTCGATGGTCATGCCCAGCATCGACCTCACCTGTTTCACGACCTGGAGATTGGCCTCATAGGACCGGTTGACTTCCCGCATGTCGGCCATCTCGATCATCATGTTGACGTTCGGCAGCTTGACGTAGCCGGACTTGTCGGCGGCGGGATGCCCCGGATCGTACTCGACGCGGTACGGCGTGGTGTCGACGCCGACCTCCTTGACTTTCGCGAGCTGCGCGCCCGAGGCGCGGTCAAGCGCGGCGTCGAAGGTGATCGTCTTGCGCTGATACGGATCGGCGCCGGCGGTCCGCCCCGTCGACGTCGCGTTGGCGAGGTTTTCCGAGACGATGCGCATGCGCGTCGACTGCGCTTCGAGCCCCGAACTCGCGACCGTCAGGGAGGCGCTCAGTGAGTCCAGCATGTCAATTCACCTCAGGTCTTCGTGCTCGACAGCAGCATGCGGTGGAACGACCGCACGACCGCCGAGTTCATCGAGTAGTCGCGGTTGACGTCGCTACCCTTGATCATTTCCTGCTCGAGGCTGACGGAATTGCCGGAGTGGACCACTTCCCAGCTGTCCTTCTTGGCGGTCGCACGCGTGTCGGTCTCGGCCGGGGAAAGCTGCATGTGCGTCGGCGACGTCGTCGCGAGCCGGACCGGCATTCCGTCGAGCACCTTGTTGAACGGCTCGACGTCGCGCGCCTTGAAGCCCGGCGTATTGGCGTTGGCGACATTGGTGGCGATGGTCGACTGACGAAGCTCGAGCCAGCGTGCCTGCGATGATGCGAGTTCGAAGAGATAAAGCGGTCCCACGGCAGTCCCATTCTGGTCCATTCGGGAAGAAGCTTAGGGCTGCAAGCTTTCCCCAGGCTGATGGACGAGACGCCGTCCTCGGAAATCTACTGGACCTTCTCGGGCCGCGTCGTCTGCTTCGACTGGAGGAAGTAGATGATCTCCGCGACGGGCCGGAAGAACTCGGCCGGAATCACCTGATCGACCTGAACGGCTTCGTAGAGCGCGCGCGCCAGCGCCTTGTTCTCGATCACGGGGATTCTGTTCTGCTCGGCGACTTCGCGGATCTTCAGCGCGATCACGTCCATGCCCTTGGCCACCACGAGCGGTGCCGGGTTTTCCTCGCGGTTGTAGCGCAGCGCGATCGCAAAGTGCGTCGGGTTCGCGATCACCAGCGTCGCGCGCGATGCGGAGGAGATCATCCGCTGTCGCGAGCGGTCGCGCGCCAGCGAGCGCAGGCGCGCCTTGATCAGCGGGTCGCCTTCGGTCTGCTTGTGCTCGTCCTTGATTTCCTGCCGGGTCATGCGCAGCTGACGCCGCCAGTGGAAGCGCGCCCAGGCGAGATCGATCGCGACCAGGACGATGGTCGCGATGCAGATCGCCGAGACGATCCGCATCGCGATGTTGAGAATCATCTCCGGCAGCGCGACCGGATCGGTGTACATCGCCTCGAACGCCCTTGCTTCGGACGAGCGCAGCACGAAGGCGACGACGGCGGTCACCGAGGCGAGCTTGAACAGCGACTTGGCGAACTCGACGAAGCCCTGCGTTCCGAACAGCCGGTTCCAGCCGCTGATCGGGGAGATTCGCGAAAGGTCCGGCATGATGCGCTGGAGCACCAGGCTGGGCGCGTTTTGCAGCAGCGACGATGCCAGCCCGAACACGAGCAGGACGACCACCAGCGGCACCAGGAATCGCAGCGCCTCGAGTCCCACTACGGTGAGGAGGTTCTGCGCGTCCGCCCCGGTGCCGAGCGGGAAGCCCTCGGGATCGTCGAGGAGGTTCTTCAGGGTCGGCGTCAATTGCTGCACGCCCTGACCGATCAGGAACATCTGGATCACCATCAGCGCCGCCATCGACGCGAAGATGGAAGCCTCCCGAGAGACCGGAATTTTGCCCTCTTCGAGCGCATCGCGGACTTTCTTCTCGGTCGGCTCTTCTGTCTTGCTCTCCTGATCGGATGTTTCTGCCATGCCCGTTCAGCGGTCAGCGGAAGACCAGCTCATCCTCCTGCTCGGGGTTGAGCTCGATTTCGCCCTTCTCCGCGAGGTCGAGCGCGAGATCGGTGATCACGCGCCGCGCCTCCAGCACGTCGCGCTGGTTCGACGGCTCGCCGATGGCGAGCTCGTGCTCGACGACGCGGCGGACGCGCGATGCGACCGAGGACAGGATCAGCTCGCGGAAGTTCTTGTCGGTCCCCTTCAGTGCGACGACGATGCGATCGGTCGGCACCTGATCAAAGATCATGGTGCGCGCCTTCGGCGTCAGGTGGATCACGTCGTCGAAGGTGAACAGCAGCTCCTTCAGCACTTCGGCCGATTTCGGCCGCTTCTCCGACAGGCTCTTCAGCATGTCCTCGATGTGGCCGCGCTCCATCTTGTTGATGATGTCGGCGACGCGGGCATAGGTGTCCGCGCCGAGGTTGCGGGCGAAGTTCAGCGTCAGATCCTCGTGCAACGTCTTCTCGAGGACCCTCATGGCATCGTCGGCAATCGGCTTGAGGCTGAGCACGCGCCGCATCAGCTCGTTGCGCAGGCTCGATGGCAACTGGCTCATGACCTTGGCCGCACAGGCCGGCTTGACCTTGGACAGGATGAGCGCCGCGGTCTGCGGATGCTCCTTGGAGAGGTAGCTCGCGAGCGAGTTTTCCGACACGGACGAGACGCGGTCCCACACCGACCGGCTCGAATTGCCAAGCAGGTCCGACATGATCTGCGAGACCTGGTCGGCGGGAAGCACGTCGCCAAGCACGGCCTCGAGGCCGCCGAGCGTGCCGAGAATGTTGGCGCCCATCGAGAACTGCTGGGCGAACTCCTCGACGATCGCCTCCAGCTCCTGCGCGGTGATCGGCCGCAGCTCGGCCGCGGCCTTGGTCACGATGCGGATATCCTGCGGCTCGAACTGCGCGAGCACGCTCGCGGCCGCCTGCCGGCCCATGGCCAGCAGGAGCGCCGCGACCTTTTCCGTTCCGCCCAGCGTGGCAACGCCTCGCTGCTTGATGGGAGCGATGCCGACCTGTGCCGCCATGGTCAGGTATCACCCTGCCCCAGCGGTCCAACGATCTCCGTGAGCGAGACACCGAAGCGGGAATTGTCCTCTTCGACGACGACCACCTCGCCGCGGGCGACGATACGGCCGTTGACGACGACGTCGACGGGCTCGCCGACCCGATGATCGAGCGGAACCACCGCGCCGCGCCCGAGCTTCATCAGGTTCGCCACCGGGATGGTCGCCGAACCCAGCACCACCTGCATGGTGACGGGAATGCGCAGGATGGCATCGACATTGGCGAACTTGCCGCTCTCCTCCGCCGTGCGCGCGGCGATCTCGGCCAGCCGCTCCAGCGGAGACGTCTCGGTCTCTCCCGATGCAGATGCAGACTCATAGTCGAAGGATTGCGCCATTTGGTATCGCCTCTTGGTATTTCCGCTCCCGGAGCGCCGCGGCGTTCCGGTCGTATCTGGTTCGCCGGCCTCGGCTTCAATGCTTGTTCACGTCGGCGCCGCCCGCGGTCGCTGCGGACGCAAGTCCGCTCCTGGCGTCGAGTGCCGCGATCGCCTCATTGGCCTGGTCGATTTTCGTGCTCAGCACGTTGGCAAGCCGTCCGAGATTTGCGGTCGAATCATGCGCCGCGGTGATGACCGTGTCGAAGGCGCCCGCCGTCTCGTGGACGATGGTCGAGAATTCGCCCTGGTAGCTGCGCAACCGCGCCAGCTCGCGGTGCATCCGCGTCACCCGCATGCTGGTGAAGGCGAGCGCAATCAGCAGCACCGCATCAACGAGATAGGATATCATCGACGAACTCCCGTTTCTGATCCACGGGATCTGCCACCTGCATGGCGTAATAGCCATCGAGCTGGCCGATCTGACACCAGAACAGCACCTGGTTGTTGCTTTCGAGACGGGCCAGCGTGCGCGGCGTGGCTTCGAGCTCGAGCACCTGCCCGACCTGGAACTTCACGACGTCGCCGAGGGTCACCATCTTCTCGTCGAGCACCGCGCTCAACGTCACTTCGGTGCGGTGGACCTCGCTCTCCATCTGCTCGCGCCAGCGCGGATCGGACGCACGGCCGTCGCTGACGACGACATGGGCGAGCTTCTGGCGCAGCGGGTTGAGCGCGGAGTGCGGAATGATGAGGAACATCTGACCGCCGCGATAGAGCGCCTGCAACATGATGTTCGCGCAGATCGACATGTTGCCGCTCCGCCCGATCGCCAGCGAGGCCATCGCGGTTTCGACCCGCTCGACACGGAAGGTGACGTTGGAGGTGCCGGCGAAGGCGGATTGCAGCGCCTTGGCGAAGCGATCGAACAGGGCCTGGACCAGGCGGATCTCGATGTTCGAGAACGAGCGCTCGACGTCGAGCGGCGGTTCGGCGCCATCGGAGCCGAACATCGCCTCGACCATCGTGAACACGAAGTCGCGGTCGAGCATGATGATGATGCGGGAGTCCCACTGCTCGGCATAGAGCACGGCCGCGACCGCGTTGGCTTCGTAGTCCTTGATGATATCGCCGACCCGATCATTGGTGATGCCGTTGACCGAGAAATAGCAGGGCGTCCCCGCCATCGGCTGGAGGCTGTCGGTGCAGGATGCCGCCATGCGATCGAAGATCACATTGAGCATCGGCATGCGTTCGATCGATATGCCGGCAGCGTCCAGCAGGTAGTTCGGCAACTGCTTCCGCTGATCGATTTCGACGTCTTCCATCGTCATGCGCGCGCCGCCTTCGGTTCAGCGTCGGCCACGACGGCTTTCGGACCCGCGATCGTCTCGTTCTCGACGACGTCGATCGAGGGACGCTCGCTGCTCGAGATCATCTTGCGGCCGTGCTCGACCGCGATCTGCGGCATGGCGCCGTTCATGAATGCCAGCAGCGTCTGCTTGACGATGATGTAGGGCCGGCACTTCTTCTCGCGCGTCATCTTGATCTTGATCGCGAAGGGCGAAATGATGCCGTAGGACAGGAAGATGCCGGCGAAGGTGCCGACCAGGGCGGCGCCGATGAAGCCGCCCAGCAGCTTCGGCGACTGGTCGAGCGCGCCCATCGCCTTGATGACGCCGAGCACCGCGGCGACGATGCCGAGCGCCGGCAGCGCCTCGGAGACCGTCACCAGCGAATGGTAGGGCGCCAGCTTGCCCTTCACGATGGTGTGGATCTCCTCGTCCATCAATGCTTCGATCTCGTGCGTGCGCGCATTGCCCATGATGATGAGACGGACATAGTCGCAGATGAACTGGAGCAGCGACGGGTCACCGAGCACGCTCGGGAACGCCTTGAAGATCTCGGAGGACGCGGGATCGTCGATATGCGCCTCGACCTCGTTGCGGCCCTTGCCCCGCAGCTCGCGCATCAGGGCATGCAGCGCCCCGAGCAGGTCGAGATAGTAGCGCTGACCCGGCACCGCGCCGGTGATGGCCTGCATGCAGGCCACCCCGGTATCCACGACCGTCTTCCACGGATTGGCCACGATGAAGGTGCCCACCGCGGTGCCCATGATGATCACGAACTCCCACGGCTGCATGAGCACGGCCAGATGCCCGCCCATGGCGGCAAATCCGCCGAGCAGCGCCGCCACCGTGATGAAAATCCCCACGAAACTGAGCAACGCGCAACTCCATCGCCGATCCCACCGGGAATATCTAGTCGGCGACGCTTGCGCGAAGCTGGCTTCCCGCATCGCCAGCCCCACGCAAGCAATTCGCGGCAGCTTGGGACGATGTCGCAATTGCGGCCAAAGGGGCGCGGGTCATGCTATCCACCATCGCGGACTACACCAGATTGACCCAGGACCTGGGCAAGTCGATGACGCAGGTCGCGAAGCAGCCGGATGTCAGCCGCGAGACCGATTACTTCCTCAGCCATATCGGCAACGTGAAGACGATCGACGACTTCCTGAAGGACTATCGCCTCTACACCTATGCCATGAAGGCCTATGGCCTCAGCGACATGGCCTACGCCAAGGCATTCATGCGCAAGGTTCTGACCGAGGGGGTCACGGACAAGGACGCCTTCGCCAACAAGCTCACCGACACCCGTTACCGGGAATTCGCCACCGCCTTCAATTTCGCCGCCCTCGGCGCCAACGCGACCTCGACCACCGCAGCCACGACCGGCACGGCCACCCAATACGTCACGCAGACGATGGAGCAGAAGGCCGGCGACCAGAACGAGGGCCTGCGGCTGGCGCTCTATTTCACCCGCAAGGCATCCACGATCACGAATGCCTACCAGATCCTCGCCGACAAGGCGCTGACCCAGGTGGTCCAGACCGCGATGGGCTGGTCGTCGACGATCAGCTCGTCCGACATCGACGCCCAGGCCAAGATGATCACGGACAAGATCGACCTCACCGATTTCCACGACCCGACCAAGGTCACCAAATTCGTGCAGCGCTTCGCGTCAATGTGGGATGCGACCCAGGCCCAGAGCGACAACGCGACCAACCCCGCGCTGGTCCTGATCGGCGGCGCGGCGACGTCGGCCAGCCTGGATACCGACATGCTCACGACACTTCAGAACATCAAGTTCAACAGGTAAGTCATGCAGTCCGCTCTCTATGTGGGATTGTCGGCGCAGGTCGCCCTCGAAAAGCGCCTCCAGACGATCGCCAACAACGTCGCCAACGTCAACACGGCGGCGTTCCGCACCGACGTCGTGAAGTTCGAGACCGTGCTGTCCAAGGCCGGCGCGACCCCGGTCGCCTTCTCCTCGCCCGGCGACAACATCATCTCGCGCGAGACCGGCAGCATCACCGAGAGCGGCAATCCGCTCGACGTCGCCGTGGTCGGACAGGGCTGGCTCGCCTTCGCCGGCCCGAACGGCACCGTCTATACGCGTGACGGCCGCCTCCAGATCGCCGCCAACGGCGACCTTCAGACGGTGGCCGGCTTCCCCGTCATCGATGCCGGCGGCGCGCAGATCACGCTCGACCCGAACGGCGGGCCGGTCTCGATCGCACGCAGCGGCGCGATCACCCAGGACAACAACGAGATCGGCACCATCGGCCTGTTCAACATTCCCGCCGATGCCAATCTCGAGCGCTACGGCAATTCGGGCGTCACGCCCGATCGGCCCGCGACCGCCATCGCCGATTTCTCCCGCGACGGCTTCAAGCAAGGCTATGTCGAGGGTTCCGGCGCCAATCCGATGATGGAATTGACGAAGCTGATGGCGGCCTCGCGCGCCTTCGACGGCACCAATTCGATGATCGAGGGCACCGAGAGCTCGCTCCAGAACGCAATCCGGACGCTGGGCGAGCCCGGCAAGTAGAGTGCGCCTCGCGCGCAATGAGGGTGGACGGTTTCCTTGAATGCTCTTCGGCAACTCGAGTGGGCTCTGCTGGAGCTTCAGCAGAGCACTCCCCTGGCAAGCGTCAGCGGCGCGATCTCCGAGATCGCGCCGACGCATTTCCGTGTCTCCGGCCTGTCGCGCTTCGTCAGGCTCGGTGAACTCATCGGCGTCAACTCCGGCGGCAAGCCGCAGATCGGCGAGGTGGTGCGGATCGACAGCGAGGGCATCATCGCCAAGCCGTTCGACCGGCAATTTGCCGGTGGCCTCGGCTCCGTCGCCTACCGGATGCCGCCACTGTCTTTCGCGCCCGATCCGAGCTGGAAGGGCCGCGTCATCAACGCGCTCGGCGCCCCGCTGGACGGACAGGGCCCGCTGACGCCGGGATCGCGCGCCGTCTCGGCGGAGGCCGAGGCGCCCTCGGCCATGAAGCGCGCGCGCGTCCACAAGCCGCTGCGCACCGGCGTGCGCGTCATCGACCTGTTCGCCCCGATCTGCGCCGGCCAGCGTGTCGGCATCTTTGCCGGCTCCGGCGTCGGCAAATCGACGTTGCTGGCGATGCTCGCCCGCAGCCAGGGCTTCGACACCGTCGTGCTGGCGCTCGTCGGCGAACGCGGCCGCGAGGTGCGCGAATTCATCGAGGACGTGCTGGGCGCCAACCGCAATCGTGCGGTCACCATCGTATCGACGGGCGACGAAAGCCCGATGATGCGGCGCCTGGCGCCGAAGACGGCCATGGCGGTCGCCGAATATTTCCGCGATCGGGGCGAATCGGTCCTGCTGGTGGTCGATTCGATCACCCGTTTCGCCCACGCCGCCCGTGAGGTCGCGCTCGCCGCCGGCGAGCCCGCGGTCGCGCGCGGCTACGCGCCGACGGTCTTCACCGACCTGCCGCGCCTTCTGGAGCGCGCCGGCCCCGGCGAGGAGGGATCCGGAACCATCACCGGGATCTTCTCCGTGCTGGTCGACGGTGACGATCACAACGAGCCGATCGCCGACACCATCCGCAGCACACTCGACGGGCACATCGTGCTCTCCAGGCACATCGCCGACCAGGCGCGCTATCCGGCCGTGGACGTTCTGGCCTCGGTCTCCCGCCTCGCCCACAACGTCTGGGACCCCGAAGAGCGCGAATTGGTGAGCAAGCTGCGCACCATGATCGCCAAATACGAGGACACGCGCGATCTTCGCCTGATGGGCGGATACCAGTCGGGACGTGATTCGGGCCTCGACCAGGCGATCGACCTGGTTCCGAGGATCTACAGCGCCATGCGGCAAGACGCATCGGCTCAGCCGAGCGCCGATCCGTTCCGCGAGCTGAGGGACATGCTCAAGGGCGACTAGCAGGTGAGGCGGCGCACGAGGCGCCCACGATCTCGCCCTGCTCATTATTTCAACAGTCGATCCGCGCTTGCAGTCACGCTGCCGGCGCATGCACACCCATCGCCGCCGCCGTGATCTGTCGTGAGCGCATCAACCGTTCGGATGGATCATCGGGCGGCCGCGACTGAGGGATGACTCCGCGACCGTGACCGCAACAACCGCCGCGTGTAATCCCTGCAAGTTCCCTCGGCGATTCTCCGGACTCATCGCACAAGTTGTGGATGACTCATCAACGCATATCACCCTTGTCATGCACAGGCTTCGATCAACTTGCATCAACGACGGACAACAACATGCCCTGCAATTAAACCGTCGTATAGTTGCGGGCATGCTGCTCACGGGACAACGTATTGCGTTCACTATCATGTGTCCCTAAGAGCGAGATTGTCTTGAACGTTACATTCACCAGCAACGACATCCAGTCTCCGAGAGTGTCTCTACTTGATTTTGTTGATAAGCTCATTCATCGTTTCGGTGGAATATCAAGAAACGTCTTCTTGTGACTTGTACTCAGGGGCTTCGGTTGAACAATTCCGGTCCATCGTCCGTTCGTGACGGCAACTCGGGCTCCCGTGCGACGACGACGCGATTGGCATGCCATCGGCGACGCGGCCTCCCGCTCCGGACGACGCGACGCACGCCGGTCCAGGTCGGGCGCGTTGCAGTCCGTGCCTTCGCGCAGGAATCGGCCACGACCTGCTCATCGGACATCTCCGGAGGTCTGACGTCTTCCGAAGCATTCGCGAACCACGGCGCAAGGCGGCTTCGGGACGCCGCAAACGAAGTTCCGGGGACGAGGTAAAATCCATGCCATTGGCACGAGAAGCCGTCGAGCTGCTGGTCCAGGCGGCGAGGGCTTGGTATTTCGAAGGCAATCAGCATGGATTGCGCGATCGGGAATGGATGGCGCTGCGCTTTCTCGATCGCGCCAACAGGTTTTCGCGCACACCGTCCGCGCTCGCCGGCTTCATCGGCGCCACCAGGGCGACTGCATCGCAGATCGTGAAGACGCTGGAGAGCAAGTCCTTCCTGGTGCGAAAGCCCTCGCACGAGGACAAGCGTTCCGTGGTGCTCCAAGTCACCGCGCAGGGCGAGAAGTGCCTGAGCCAGCACGACCCGATCAACCACGTGTTGAATGCGGTCACGGCGCTCGGAACCGACGAGTGCATCAGGCTGCGCGACTCGCTGCGGGAGATCCTCAATCACCTCGACGCAGCTCACCAACGGCTCGACGCCAGCATCTGCCGGGACTGCATGTTTCTCGCCGAACGCAGCCCTGGCATCGGTCCGGCCGCCGGGAAGGGACGCGCAACCGCCGAATTCATGTGCCGGCTGTATCGCGCCCCCGTCACGCTCGAGGAGACCGAGCTGCTCTGCACCAGTTTCGAGCGCACCCGCGACCGCCCGAAGATCGAGGAGCATCTCGACCGCGCGCGCGTGGCGAGCCAGGGGTGAGGCGAACGCCCGCAGCCTGAGCGCAACGTCCGCACGGATCGCGCGGCCAAAGCTTGCGGAAGATTTCGCGGCGCTCGCGATGACGGCACCATCAGCTCCGTCATCCTGAGGTGCGCGCTTTGCGGCGCAACCGCGCCGCAGAGCAAGCCTCGAAGGGCGACGGTGAGAGATAAGCGCCCGTAGTTTCCACATCGTCATTGCGAGCCAACGGGGGTCCGCGCAAAGCGCGGCCGCGTTGGCTCGCAATGACGGAGCAAGGTGAACCGTCGTCATCTTCTGGCACGCTTCTCAACTCGCAGACACACCTTCACAGCCTCGCGGCGGATTTCGCCCGAGCTTTGCTTCATCGCTCCACCCTCTTTAACCAAGAGGGCGCAGGGAAGGCCGGGTGCCGGCTGGCACCCACGGTCCGCTGTGCGCGTGTAGCGCATGAAAAGATGCACAGCGGCATACAGGTGCAGCCAAAACACTCGGCCTTCCCTGCGCAGTGGTTGGACGGCTTATGCCGTGCTCTCCCGGGAGCCGAGTTCCTTCTGGCCTCCCTCACCCCGCGAATTGGCGATGCCGTCCGCCCGGTTGGGCTCGCGTGCACCTCCGCGAAAGGCTTGACCGTAGCAACGACGGCCAGGACCACACGGTTTTGCCGTACGCGCATTCGCTGACCGCCACAGGGTTCTCCGGCCTTGTCGACGTAGCCGGAAAAATGCTGGCGAGACGAACTTTCAGCGCCGCTCATCCGCACGCGGTTTCGGGCTCACAGGGACTACCCGCCCTGCCCGCACCATGTCGTGCCGACGCTGCCGCGTCCACCGCAACCCGGCTCGCGAACGTGACGACACAAGATCGCCCCTCGAGGTGAGCCGGGATGGGCGACACATACGACAAATCCGAATTTCGGTAAAGTGGAATATTTTTGCGCGCGTGGGTTGACAGGCCGCGCGGGTGTTTTGCCCGTCGGGCTACGAGGCTTCGACGCGTCGCTCCGGATCATAGAGGGAATGTGTGGTCGCCTTGTATGCATTATCCCAGTTGCCATCGCCGGGCACTTCGCTTTACATGCCGCCAACTCGCCCTCGGATGACGGCCGAGGCTCAAAAATCCGCAAAAATTGTCAAAGGGACGAAGCATGGCGCGCAATATTCTGATTCTTGGGGCTTCCTACGGCTCCCTGCTGGGCACGAAGCTGCTGATGGCGGGGCACAATGTCACCCTGGTCTGCCGCGCCAAGACCGCTGAGCTGATCAACCGTGACGGTACCGAGGTGCGCATCAAGTTGCGCGACGAGGCGGTGCACCGGGCAATCTTCTCGCGCGACCTGCCCGGCAAGCTCGACGCGGTGACGCCGGCCGATGTCGACGTCTCCCGTTACGACATGGTCGGCCTTGCGATGCAGGAGCCGCAATACACCAACCACACGGTGCGCGTGCTCATGGTCAAGATCGCCGCGGCGAAGCTGCCGTGCCTGTCGATCATGAACATGCCGCCGCTGCCCTATCTGAAGCGGATTCCGGCGCTCGCAGGCATGGATCTCGAGGAGGCCTACACCAATGCGCAGGTGTGGGAGCGGTTCGAGCCGGGGCTGGTGACGCTGTGCTCGCCCGACCCGCAGGCCTTCCGCCCGCCGGAGGAAGCCGCGAACGTGCTTCATGTCGGCCTGCCCACCAACTTCAAGGCGTCGGTCTTCGCCGACGACAAGCACAACAAGGTGCTGCGCGAGCTCGAAGCCGACATCGACGCGGTGACGCTCGACGGCCTCGACGTGCCGGTGAAGCTGAAAGTGTTCTCGTCCCTGTTCGTGCCGCTGGCGAAATGGTCGATGCTGCTGACCGGCAACTATCGCTGCATCACGCCGCACGAGCCGCAGTCGATCCGCGACGCCGTGCACGGCGATCTCAAGCGCTCGCAGACGATCTACGATCATGTCGACGCGATCGCCCGCCGCCTCGGCGCCGATCCGCAGGACCAGGTGCCGTTCGCGAAATACGCCAGGGCGGCCGAAAGCCTGCTCAAGCCGTCGTCGGCCGCGCGCGCGGTGGCCAGCGGCGCGCCCTTCATCGAGCGCGTCGACCTGCTGGTGAAGCTGATCTCGCATCAGCTCGGCGTGCCCAACCCCGAGATCGACCGCACGGTCGAGACCGTGGACCAGAAGCTGAACGAGAAGATCGTGCAGGGCGGATCGGGCGCGCAGTAGCGGCGCGCCGCTTCTGTCGCGATCGCGCGGCCTCGGCGCTTACGCGCTCAGGAATGATTGAAGCCAGATCAGGCCGGTCACGGCGACGAGCGTGACCGCGCCGGTCCGCGTGATGATCTCGGGGTGGCCGAGACGACGGGCGCCGCGGCCGAGCGTTGCGCCGAACGCAATCCACGCAGCTCCCGCGGTGACGATCTGAAGCGCGATCGTTCCGAGCCAGGGCAGGAGCTCGAACAGCCGGCCTGAAGCGGCAGGAGCAGGAAGGCGAACACCATCGCCTTCGGATTCAGCAGCGTGGTGATCAGCACCTGGCGGAACGTCACCACGGCGCCGCCGCGCAGCTCGCGCGCGTTGACGCGCCAGAGCATGACGGCAAGGCCCAGGATGTAGACACTGACCGCCACGCGAAGCACGACGGCAGCAACCGGAATGCCGCTCACGACGGGACCGAGCGCCAGCCGCAGCAGCGCGATCGCCGCGAGATAGCCGAACAGCTCGGCTGCGAGCAGATGGAGCGACCGCGAGATCCCGATCCCCGCCCCCGACGTCGCGAGCAAGGTGTTGGTCGGTCCCGGCATGGCGAGGAGGAAGCAGGTCGCCGTGAAGAAGGTCAGGAAGTTCATGCACCCAGCTAACAGGTCTCGGGGTCACGGACCTTGATCTGTGTCATTCCACGCGGGGGGGCCGCGGGATCGCCTCAGTTCTGACCGCGGCGAACGCTGCCTTGGCCGCATGGAAACGACGCATGTCCAGTCCATGCCGCAGCAACGACGCACCGCAATCCCGGCAACGGATGACCGCGGCCGGAACGGTTCCCGGTCACGCCTGAACTCCGCCGTGGGCAACAGAGCATGATTCGCGCTGCGGCGCTCGACGCGCCGCGGCCGGGTTGATAAGCCCCTGTCCGCGAATGATGGGGACTTGAGTCGGGACATGACGGTTGCGATCGAGATGGGGCAGACCACGGCGGGCGCCGCGGCGGCCATGGACCTCGAGGAACTGCTGGCGACCCGCCTCCTGGTGCAGGGCAATTCGGGCTCCGGCAAGTCGCATCTGCTGCGGCGGCTGCTGGAGCAGAGCGCGCCCTGGGTGCAGCAGGCCATCATCGACCCCGAGGGCGATTTCGTCACGCTGGCCGAGCGCTTCGGCCATCTCGTGATCGAGGCCGAGGATCACACCGAGCGCGGCCTTCAGGTCGCCGGTGAGCGAGCGCGGCTGCATCGCGTTTCCACCGTGCTCAATCTCGAAGGCCTCGACGCCGAGAACCAGATGCGGCGCGCCGCCGCGTTCCTCGGCGGCCTGTTCGACGTCGATCGCGACCATTGGTATCCGATGCTGGTGGTGGTGGACGAGGCGCAGCTGTTCGCGCCGGCAGTCGCCGGCGAGGTGTCGGACGAGGCGCGAAAACTGTCGCTGGGCGCCATGACCAATCTGATGTGCCGCGGCCGCAAGCGCGGGCTCGCCGGCATCATCGCGACCCAGCGGCTGGCAAAGCTCGCCAAGAACGTCGCGGCGGAAGCCTCCAACTTCCTGATGGGCCGGACCTTCCTCGACATCGACATGGCGCGCGCCGCCGACCTGCTCGGCATGGAGCGGCGGCAGGCGGAAGCCTTTCGCGATCTCGAGCGTGGACAGTTCATGGCGCTGGGACCTGCGCTGTCGCGGCGTCCGCTGCGCCTGAACATCGGCCCGACCGATACCCACGCGCGCAACTCCACGCCGCGGCTGATGCCGATGCCGGACTCCGCGCTCGAGGATATGCGCGCCGTGATCCTGGCCGCGCCGCCGCCCGACGCCAGCCGGCCGCAGCGCCGCCCCGCGCCGGATCTGCTCGAACAGCTCCGCGCCGCGAAAGCGGCCGCCACGCCGGAGATCCGGCCTGAAGTGGTCGAGGTTCAGGTCAGCGCCGAGGAGCTCGCGGAGCGGCGCGAACGCGTGGACCGGACCCTGCGTGCCGTGCTCGCCGAGCCCGATGCCGGCTTCCGCGCCGTCGGCGTGCTCTATCAGGAGTTTGTGGTCCGCTGCCGCATCGAGGGCCTCGGCGCGGCGGTGCCTGACCTCAACGAATTCCGCCGCATGCTGACGCGCGCGCGCGCCGGGCTTGGCGCCGAGCATGCCGAGGACGACGCCTGGCAGGACGTGTCGCTGCGCGCCTCGATCCTGCCCGACGACATGCAGGGCGTGTTCATGATGATCGCGCGTGCCGCGAAGGAAGGCTGGCCCTGCCCGGGCGATGCCGCGATCGCCCGCGCCTATGGCTCGCATTCGCTGCGTCGCGCGCAGCGCCTGCTCAGCTACATGGAGGAGCAGGGTCTCATCGTCTGCCAGCTCGACGGCGGCGGACGCAGGATCGTGACGCTGGTGGAGCTGGCCTGGGCGACCGCGCCCGGCGATCCCAACGGCGACGATCTGCCGGCGGAGCCGGCGCAGAGCGCGGCTTCGGCCTGATCGCTAGGCCGCCTCGGCACCACCGAGATAGGCGTCGCGCACCCGCGGATCGTCCTTCAGCGCCCGCGCGGGACCGGAGAGCACGATCTTGCCGGTCTGGAGCACATAGGCCTCGTGCGCGATCTCGAGCGCAAGGCTGGCGTTCTGCTCGACCATGAACACGGACACGCCCTCCTGGTTGATGGTGCGGATCAGCTCCAGCACGCGATCGACATAGAGCGGCGACAGGCCCATGGTCGGCTCGTCCATCACGATCATCCTGGGACGGCTCATCAGCGCGCGCGCCATCGCCACCATCTGCTGCTCGCCGCCGGACAAGGAGCCTGCGCGCTGCGACAGCCGCTGGCCGAGCTTCGGAAACAGCGTCAGCATCTTGTCGAGATCCTGTGCCACCGCATCGCGGTCGTTGCGCACGAAGGCGCCCATCAGGATGTTCTCGCGGACGGTCATGTCCGCAAACAACCGCCGCGCCTCCGGCACCGAGCCGATGCCGCGGCGGACGATCTGCGGCGTGGTCAGCCCGATCAGCGAGGCGCCGTCGAACGTCACGTCACCGGAACGCGGTTTGACGAGGCCGAGGATGATCTTCATCGTCGTGGACTTGCCGCTGGCATTGCCGCCGAGCAGGCAGACGATGTGGCCGCGCGCGACCTTGATCGACAGATCGAAATGCACCTGCGCCTGGCCGTAGAAGGTGTTGACGTTGGTCAAAGCGAGCAGCGGCTCGGGTACGTTGGTCGTCATGCCGCGCTCTCCTGCTCAGCCGTCCCCAGGCCGTGACCGAGATAGGCCTCGATCACCTTGGGATCCTTGCGCACCTCTTCGCCCGGCCCTTCCGCGATCTTCTTGCCCTCGTCCATGACGATGACGCGGTCGGAGAGGCGCATCACCATCTCCAGCTTGTGCTCGATCAACAGGATCGTCAGCCCTTCCGCCTTCAGCTCGGCGACGAGGGCCTGCATCTCCGCGGTCTCGGTCGGGTTCATGCCGGCGGTCGGCTCGTCGAGCAGCAACAGGCGCGGCTTCAAGGCGAGCGCACGCGCGATCTCGACGCGGCGGCGGTTGGCATAGGAGAGACTGTAGGCCGGCTGGTCGATCCGCGGCAGCAGCCGCTCGCCGAAGCGGGCGAGGATGGCTTTCACTTCCTCGCGCAGCCGCTCTTCCTCGGCCTTGACGCTGGCGGGACGCAGCAGCGCCAGGCCCAATTCGAGCAGCGGGCCGATCACCGGCACCGCGGGCTTCACCGCACGCAGCCGCGTGTGCGCGCCGATCAGGACGTTGTCCATGACGCTGAGATTGCCGAAGACGCGGCCGAGCTGGAAGGTACGCGCAATGCCTTCGGCCGCCAGCCGTTCCGGCGAGAGGCCGGTGATGTCCTGCCCTTCGAAGCGGACCACGCCGGCGTCGGGCCGGTCGAGCCCGGTCACGAGGTTGAACAACGTCGTCTTGCCGGCGCCGTTCGGGCCGATGATGCTGACGAGCGCGCCCCTGGCGAGGTCGAGATCGATGGCGTCGACCGCGGTGAGGCCGCCGAAGCGCCGCGTCAGCCCGCGCAGCGACAGCATGGATGCGTGCTGCTCTGCCATCACATCGTCCCCAGCAGGCCCTGCGGCCTGAACCGCACCAGCAGCAGCAGCACGATGCCGTAGATCAGGATGCGGTACTCCGCCGCGATCCGGAACAGTTCGGGCAGACCGACCAGCGCCACCGATCCGACGATGGCGCCGACGACGTTCCCCAAGCCACCGAGGATGACGACGGTCAGCGCCAGGATGGATTGCTGCGTGTTGAAGGTCTCGTGGTTGATGTAGGAATAGAGATGCGCGGCGATGCCGCCGCTGACGCCGGCGGCAAACCCGCCGAAGATGAAGGCCAGCGACTTGTAGCGGTTCAGGCTGAGGCCATAGGCGCGCGCGGCGATGTCGTCATCGCGAATGGCGCGGAAGCTGCGGCCGAGATGCGAGCCGAGCAGGCGCGCCTGGAGCAGCGCCAGCACGATCATGACCGCGAGGCTGAACCAGTAGATCGACGTCGGACTGATCAGGTCGTAGCCGAACATCGACAGCGGCGGGATGCCGGAGATGCCGATCGGGCCGCGCGTGACGCTCTCCCAGTTCAGGATCACCAGCGACACGATCTCGCCGATGGCGAGCGTCGCGATCGACACATAGTGCCCGCGCAGGCGGAACGACGGCGAGATCAATGCGGTGCCGAGCGCGGCGCTCATCAGGCCGCCGCCGATGATGGCGAGGCCGACCGGGACGGCGAAGCTCAGCGACAGCAGTGCCGACGTATAGGCGCCGATCGCCAGCAGCGCCGCGTGTCCGAGCGAGACCTGGCCGATCGTGCCTGCAACGAGCGTGAGGCTGAGCGCGAGCATGCCGAGCAGCCAGGCGTTGATCAGGGTCTGGAGCACGTAGAAGGACACCGGGAACAGCGGCAGGATCGCAAAGGCAGCGGCCGCGACCAGCAGCGCCCAGCCTGGAATGCGCACCGGCCGGCTCGGCGCGATGAAGGTGCCCGTGAGCGGCTCGGGTGGTGCCTGGCGCGCGCTGGCGAACAGGCCGTTCGGCCGCAACACCAGCACGACGACGAGCAGCAGGAACGCGAACAGGTTGCGATAGCTGGTGCCGAACACGGCGACGCCGTAGCTCTCCACCAGTCCCAGCAGCAGGCTGCCGATCACCGCGCCCGGCACGTTGCCAGCGCCGCCGACGACTTCGGCGACGACGCCCTTGAGCGTCGCCTGAAGGCTCATCGCGGTGTCGATCTGGTTGTAGTACATGCCGACCAGCATGCCGGAGACGCCGCCAAGCGCAGCGGCAATGCCGAACACCGCCTGATTGACGCGGTTGACGTCGACGCCCATCTGCATCGCCGCGTCGCGGTCCTGCGCGGTGGCGCGCACCGCCCAGCCGAGCTTGCTGTAGCGCAGGAACACGAACAGCAGCAGCGCGCTGGTGATGCCGACGCCGGCGATGAGCAGATCGAGCGGCCCGATCGTGCCGCCACCGATCTGGAAGCGGACGTCCGGCAACTGGCTCGGCAGCGCGCGCGGATTCGGCGAGAAGGTCAGCATCACCAGCTGATCGAGCACGAAGCTGATGCCGATGGTCGCGAGCAACGGCGCGATGCGCACCGAGTTCTGGAGCGGACGCAGGCCGAACCGCTCGATGATCAGCCCGACCAGCGCGGCCGCCACCGCGACCACGATGATGGTGAGCGGCAGCGGCGTATGCAGCTGCACCACCGCCACCCAGCCGATATAGGCGCCGACCAGATAGATCGATCCTTGCGCAAAGTTAATCAGCCGGCTGACGCCGAAGATCAGCGCGAGCCCGACCGCAACGAGGGCGTACACATTACCGACGATCAGCCCGTTGATCGTGTAGTCGAGCCAGGAAGACACGCAGCGTTCCTAATGAATGGAGAAGGGCCGGAGCGACCACTCCGGCCATCATGTCAGGTCGGCTTGCCGTCCCAAAGCGCGAACTGCCCCTTGCGCACGACCAGCTCGGCATTCATGGCGCCCTTGACGCGGCGGCTCTCGACGTCGAACGTCGCGGTCCCGAAGATCACGCTCGAGACATCCTTCACTTTCGCGAAGGCGTCGCGGATGGTGCGGCGATCGGTGCCGCCGATCTTCACGACCGCGGCTGCCATGTGCATCGCGTCATAGGAATAGGCGTTGAAGGCGTCGGGCTCCTGCCCGTTGTACTTGGCCTTGAAGCCTGTGATGAACTTCTTCACCTCGGGCCGTGGATCCTGGGGGAAATAGCGCGTGCCGAGATGGACGTCCTCGACCGCCTCGCCGCCGAGCTCCAGGAATTTCGGCGAGTAGACCGAGCTTGCCGCGCAGATCGTCTGCTTGAGGCCAACCTGACGCGCCTGGCGCGCGATCAACGCACCGTCGGAATAATAGGAAATCAGGATCAGCCCGTCCGGATTGGCATCGCGCACGCGCACCAGCGTGGAGCGGAAGTCGCGCTCCTCCGCGATATAGCCCTCGGTCACCGCGATTTCGGCCCCATACTCCTTCGCCGCCTTGACGAAATAGTCGCGGCTGGTGCGGCCCCAATCGGTGTTGAGGTGGAGTATCGCGAGCTTCTTGAGACCGAGGCGCTTGACGGCATAGGCCGCCAGCAGCGGCTGCTCGTCGGCCTGGCTGACGGACGTGCTCCACATGAAGTCACCGCCCTTGGTGAAATCGGGATGCGAATTGGTGAAGCCGAACTGCACGAGGCCGCCGCGCTGATAGATCGGGGATGCCGCCATCGAGGCGGGGCTGGAGAAATCGCCGAGCTCCATGACGATCCGGGGATCGGAGACGAACTTCTGGGCAATGGCCACCGACTGGCGCGGATCGCTCTGGCTGTCCTCGAATTGATAGGCGAGCTTGCGGCCGTTGATGCCGCCGGCCGCCTGGATCTCGTCAAGCGCGAGATCAAAGCCCTGCTTCCACTGCGTGCCATATTGTGCGTTCGGCCCGGTCAGGGGGCCGCTGACGCCGAGCAGGATCGGTTCGGACGACTGCGCAAACGCGCTGCGCGAGAAGGCCGCTCCCGCCATCATGGCGGCGAGCGAGCCCTTGACCAGGGTACGGCGATCGATGTTGCTCATCTACGGCTCCATCCACTCAGGTGTTGAAAACAAGTGGCAATTCTTGTGCCAGTGAAGCTGCTTATTTCGAGGGCTCGCCGAGCGACAGCATTAGCCGGTTCGCCCAGTTGAAGAACGAGGCGCCGTTGATGACGTCGACGATCTCGGCATCGTCGAGACCGGCGCGGCGCAGCTCCTCGACATTGTCGGGCCCGAACGCGATCGGCGTCGCGGCCAGCGCCACCGACGCCTTGACCACGGCATTCCAGCGCTCGCCGAGATCGGCCTTGACGCCTTCGTCGAGCAGCCGCTGCACGTCGTCGCGGCGCTTGGAATAGGTGCTGGCAAATCGCGCATGCACGGAAGCACAATAGATGCAGCCGTTATAGCGCGAGGTCGCGGCGGCGGCGAGCTCGCGCTCGGCGCGCGGCAGGCCGTCTGCGACGTTGTAGAAGATGTCCTTGTCGGTCTTGGTGCGGGCTTCCAGCACCTCGGGATCGCGCACCAGCAGGCGGAAATATTCCGACTTGGCGCGGGCGCGATCGACGAGGCCGGCGAAGTGCCGCTCGGTCAACTCCGCCTCGGGCAACGGGTCGATCCACGACACCCAGCCGAGCTCGTCCTGGGTGAAGACGACGGGCGGATTGACGGTGTTTGCAGCGCTCATGATTGCGATCTCCTTACGCGCCAGCCGCGGCGTTTGCAGTGCGCCCAAGCGAGGCGCCGAGCACGCGGAGGCCTGTGACGACGCGCACCTGGAACGACAGGAACGCAACGAGCTGGGAGAAGGTGACGATGCCGGTAGTCGACCAGCCGGCGGCGAGCAGCGCCTTCATGTCGGCGGACGCGGCATCGCGCGGCCGGAACACCAGCAGATGCGCATGCTCGAGCGCCGCAACGAGCCGAGGACCGAGGCCGGGCTTGCGCTCTGCGCTGACGCGGTAGATCAGACCGGCCTTGTTCTCCGCCGATAACGGTCCGGCCGGAAAGGCGCCGTACGGGCCCGAGGTTTCGCCCCGCGCGATTTCGGCCTCGATCGCCTCAATCAGGCGCGCGCCTTCGGCGGTCGCGGCGAGCTTCGCCCGATAGAAGGCCGCAACAGTGGGTTCGCGGTGAAGACCGATCACGAACAGCGCGACCGCGGCGCGCTCGACGAGCGAACAATCGCTGGCGTCGATCGGCTCGAATAGCGAGAGATAGCTCTTCTGCGCATTCTCGCGCGCCTGCACGCGCTTGCCGCGGATGCCGTCCAGGGTCGACCCCGGTTCGATCCCGGCGAGCATGTCGATGATATCCTTCGTAGCCATCATTCAGCCTCGTACAACGCGATCATGTTCATTCCGACTATTGTTTGAGCGTGCGCTAACGCGGCCCTTCGGGTCCGGATCATGCTTTAAACCGCCAGCGCCACGTTGGCCGCCGCCGTCCGGGCCCAGCCCAGCGCCGGCGCGACCTTGTCCGCGACCAGCTCGATCGAGCGCAGGATATAGGGGTGCGGGGCATCGACCGAATGCGCCTGAAAGACCAGATCGGTCACCCGCTCCAGCGTCGCGTCGGCACGCAGCGAGGCGATGACCGCTTCGGCGGCGCCGACATGGGTGTCGAACGCGGTGATCATCTCCTCCAGCGTCTCGCCCGGGGGAAGGTGGCCGCCCTTCATGAATTGCGGCAACGCGCGCCGCAATCCAATGTCGGCAAGGCGCATCGCCTCACGATGGTCGTCGGCAACGAAGACGCTGCGCGAGGCCATGATGCGCGGCTCGCATCCCGGCGGCAGCGCTTCGAGATAGGCGTCGATGATCGGGTTCTGGATCTCGGCCAGCGTTGCGCGCGGCGCCTCCTTGGCCCGCGGCTGCGTGCGCGAGAGCAGGAGGCCGTCGCCCGCCTTGCCAGCGCGGGCGCCGCCGGCGACCGAGAATGTCGCCTGCCAGATCCGGCCGTCCAATTGGGGCCGCAGCGGATAGAGCGTATCGCCGCCGGTGAGCGGCTTGCCGGCGAGCGCGGTGCGGACGACCTCGAGATTGCGCGCAAAGATCTCGTTGCGCTGGGCGCCGTCGAGACCGAAGGCGGCAAAGGCCGACGGATTGCCGCCGGTGCCGACGCCGAGCTCGAACCGGCCGTCGCAGAGCAGGTCGAGCACCGCGGCGTCCTCCGCCACCCTCACCGCGTTCTCCAGCGGCAGGGTGACGATGCCGGTGCCGAGGCGAATGCGCGAGGTCTGCGCGGCGACGTAACCCAGGAAGGTGAAGGGCGACGGCAGGCCGCCCTCGCGCTCGTGAAAATGGTGCTGCGCGATCCACGCGGAATCGAGCCCGGCCTTCTCGGCGCGCACGATCTGCTCGGCCGCGAAGCGATAGCGGTCCGCCGGCGGCGCCTCGTCGAGAAGCCGCGTGAAGAAGCCCAGTCTTTTCAGATTTGCGAACCGTTTCATGCCAACCGCGCCCAACATTGCAACAGCCCGCATGATGTCCGCTGCCGCAGCGCGAGGCAAGCAGCCGCCGCGCAGGGCTGCCACCCCGGAGCCATCCATTCCTGCCGAAGATACGACGCCGGCTGCCTACCAGCTGGGCAGCACTGCCCCCTTGAACTTGGTCAGGACGAACTCCTTCACCTCAGGCGTGTGATAGCTGTCCACCAGCACCTTGACCCAGGGCTTGTCCTTGTCGGCGGTGCGAACCGCGATCAGGTTGACATAGGGTCCCTTCGGATCCTCGCGCAGGATCGGATCCTTGACCGGATCGAGGCCCGCCTGGGTTGCATAGTTGGTGTTGATCGCGGCTGCGTCGACATCGTCGAGCGCGCGCGGGGCCTGCGCGGCGTCGACCTCGATGAACTTCAGCTTCTTGGGATTCTCGGTGATGTCGAGCACCGTGGGCTTGAAGCCCGTGCCATCCTTCAGCTTGATCACGCCCTTGTCGCGCAGGAGCAGCAGCACGCGGCCGCCATTGGTCGGATCGTTCGGGATCGAGACCTTGCCGCCCTCCGGAATATCGGCGAAGGCCTTGTGCTTCTTCGAATAGACGCCGATCGGGAAGTTCACGGTCAGGCCGACGGCCTCGATCTTGTAGCCGCGGTCGGCTTTCTGGTTGTCCAGATACGGCTGGTTCTGGAACGAATTGGCCTGGATCTCGCCGGCATCGAGCGCGGCGTTCGGCACGACATAATCGGAGAACTCGAGCAGCTGGATATCGAGCCCCTGCCTGGCGGCGATCGGCGTCACCGCCTCGAGGATCTGCGCGTGCGGCCCCGGTGTCACGCCGATCTTGATGGTCTCGGCGCTAGCTGCGGCCGACCATGCGGCGAGCACGGTCGAGAGGATCAGGGCGGAACGAAACGACATCTTGGTCTCCGTAGGTCTGCGACAATGATTGGAGCCGTATTCGCTTCTCCGTAGGACGAAATCAATGAAATGGAAATCCATATTGGCAGCCTGGGCGGGCGAGCCTTTCTCCATTCGGCACCAAACAGGAAACGAATTCGCGACGCCCGACGGCGCTACAGTTGCTGATCAACGCGCGACTGCTGTCGGTGCTGGCGGTTGGCGTTGCCAGCATCAGGCGAGGCAGGCCTATTCGGACCGCCAGGTCGACGGCGACAGCATGACCAGGGCACAGATCGCGGCATAAGCGGCGAGCGCCACAGCGACCATGGTGGCGAGCCCCGCCATGCCCGCGCCAAAGCTTGCCACCGCGATCCAGCCGCCGCCGGCGGCGATCAGGATCCGCGCGATCGAGGAGGCGAGCGGTCCCATGGCGCGCCCGGTGCCTTGGGCCGCGAAGGACGCGACGAAGCCGAAGCCGAGCGCGGCATAGGCCGGCGCCACGATGCGCAAATAGGTCATGCCTTCGCTCACCACCTCGGCATCGTGGCTGAAGAGATTGAGCCAGGCGGTCGGGAAGATCGCGACCAGCAGGCCGATCGTCCCGGTCATGACCATGCCGACGATGCCGCTGATCCAGCCGATCCGGCGCGCCCGCGCGGTCTGGCCCGCGCCCATGTTGACGCCGACCATGGTCAGGGTCGCCGTGCTGATGCCGAACAGCAGCGGGATCATGATGTAGTCGAGCCGCGAGGCGATGCCGTAGCCGGCGAGCGCCGAGGTGCCGAACAAGCCGACCGCGCCGGTGACGAGGATGACGGTGAGGTTGGTCAGCACCGCATTGAAGGCGGTTGGGATGCCGACCTTCAGCATGTCGCCGAAGATTTTTGGGCGCAGCGGCACGATGTGCAGCGTCAGGCCGGTCGCACCCGAGGCCATGTAGCGCAGCAGGAACAGCATGGCCGCGCCATAATAGAGGCCGAAGGCGACGCCGGCGCCGCCGATGCCGAGCCGCGGGATCGGCCCGAGGCCGAAGATCAGCGCCGGCGAGACCGGAATGGTCACGATCGCGCCGACCAGCGTCACCAGCGCGGGTACCTTGACATTGCCCGAACCACGCAGTGCCGCTGCCTGGAGATTGACGATCCACGCCGGAATGGCACCCGCGAACAGATAGTTGGAATAGGTGGTGGCCGCAGCGAGCGCATCGCCCTGGCCGCCGAGGGTACGGTAGAGCCACGGGCCGCCGAGGATCACGCCGAGCGTGAACACGCCGCCGGCGAGGATGGCGAGCACGACGGCATGAAACAGCGCCGCCTCGGCGTCATCACGGCGCCCCGCCCCGACCGCGCGCGCCACCGAGGACGCAACGCCGCTGCCGAACCCGCCGTTCGACATCATGGTCATCAGCATGAAGATCGGGAACACCAGCGCGGCACCCGCCAGCGCATCGGTGCCGAGGAACCCGACATAATAGGCCTCCGCAATGTTCACCGCGGTCTGCGCCACCAGCACGGTCACGGTCGGCGCGGCGAGCTTGAGCAGCGTGGGGAGGATCGGCGCGGTCAGCAGCGCCGCTCGCCTCTGCTCAGCCGCGCTTGGGGCAACGACGACGCTTGGCGCAACCGCCTGGCGAAGCGGAGCCGCGGCATGGGCCACGACTTGCGCGCCGGACAGGCCCGGGGCGGCGGCATCCTCGACTGACATGAATATCATCCTCGCGTGCCTGCCGGACCGCCGCCGATTGGCTGCCCATTGCATTACGATCATAATGTATTATTATGATCATAATTCAATAGCCCGCTCCTCACGATTTCGTTGGCCGGGGTGGGCATCCCAAGGAGGCGCGATTGGCGCGGTACGACAAGGGACACCGGGATGCGACACGGCAGCACATCGTCGACGTCGCCTCGGCGCAGTTTCGCGAGAGCGGCATCGCCGCCGTGGGTCTCGCCGGCATCATGTCCGAGGCCGGCCTGACCAACGGCGCCTTCTACACACATTTTGAATCCAAGGAGGATCTGGTGCGCGCGGTGCTGCTGGATGCGCTGGAGCGGCGCGAGCAGCGGCACAAGGACAATCTCGAAAACGGCATCGCGCTGGAGACCACGATCCGCGACTACCTCTCCCCGCGTCACCGCGACCACGCAGCGACCGGTTGCCCGACCGCGGCGCTCGCGTCCGAGATCGCGCGGCATCCCAAGGCGACGCGCGATGCCTTCACCGGAAAGATGTCCGACATCATCATGCTGATGGCGGCGCAGATGCCGGATAGTTCGGCTGCGGAGCGTCGGCGACGGGCGATTTCGGTCTATGCGACCATGGTCGGCGCGCTGCAATTGTCACGGGCCGTGAGCGACAGGCAATTGTCGGAGGAGATTCTGGAGAATGCGGTGAAGGCCGCGCTCACGCTCGCGAATGGGCAGTGATGCATTCGAGATCTTCAGCGATCCAACTGTGGCCATTTGTCGGCCGCCGCAATGAATCTCTTGACGGAGCAACACTACGAAACTTGATGCGTTTGCCCCGGCCGGGTTAGCGTTGCTTGCGGCCTTACAACTTCCCCAAGTTCGTTTAGCTCGCACTGGATCGCCGCCTGGATGTTTCAGGCGGCGGTCCAGTACTGCCGCCGAGCGACATCGGCTAGATGATGCCACCTTGCCGAAGTGCATCGATCGCGGCTGCGTCATAGCCGAGCTCCGCGAGGACACGATCGGTATGCTCGCCAAGCGTCGGCGGACGGCTCGCGATGTCACCCGGCGTTTCCGACAGCCGCACGGCGGCTCGCGCCACCGGCGCGGGTTTCGGCAAGCCGGGGTAATCGACGTCCTGCATGAAGCCTGCGGCGCGAATGTGCGGATGATCCAGCGCCTGTTGCGGGCTGAGCACGGGCCCGGTCGGAATCATGGCCTTGCCCAGCGTGTCGACGGCCTCCTGCGTGGTGCGCTCGGCGCACCAGCGCGCCATCCGCTCGCTGATGACGGGGCCGTTGTTGCCGCGGCTGATGTCGTCGGCAAAGCGCGGATCGTTCAGCCACTGGTCCTCCTCGCCCATCAGCTTCGCCCAGCGCTTGAACAACGGATGACCGGTGACCTGGCACAGCACCCAGCCGTCGCTGGTGCGGTAGATGTCGGCCGGCGCTGCGGTCTGGCCGAGATTGCCCGATGGAACGCGGTTGACGTTGATGACGGCCTGTTCGATCAGCGTGGCATTGGTGAAGGACAGAGCGGTGGCCAGCAGCGCGCCCTCGACGATCTGCCCGCGCCCGGATTTCGCACGTTCCATCAGCGCGGCGAGCGTCCCGAACGCGCAGTGCAGCGCGGTTCCGAAATCGACCCAGTTGACCGCGGCGCGGTAGGGCGGATCGCCGGCGCCGGTCATGTACACCGAACCCGACATGACCTGGCCGACACCGTCGAAGCCGACGCGGTCGGACCAGGGCCCCGGCCCGCCGAATGCGGTTGCCGTCGTCAGGATGATGTCGGGCTTGATCGCCCTGAGCGAGTCGTAATCGAGCTTCATCGCGCGCAGCGTCTGCGGCGGCAGGTTGGCGACGACCACGTCCGCCGTCGCAACCAGGCGGCGCATCACCTCCTGCCCCTTCGGCTTCATCGGATCGAGCGTGATGCACTTCTTGTTGCGGTTGATCTGGAGGAACAGCGCGCCTTCGCCGCCCTCGCCGACCGGCGCCACGAAGCGATCCTCGCTGCCGTCGCGCTTTTCAACGCGAATGACCTCGGCGCCGAACTCGGCCAGCAAGGTCGCGCAATAGGGCCCTGCGATATAGCGTCCGAAATCGAGGACGCGCACGCCTTCCAGAACTCCCCCCATCGACCCTTTCCTTGATGTCTTCCCGCCAGATTACAGGGACTGGTTGCCGGGGCAAGGTGGCTGACAGCATGCCTCTCTCTCAGCAGATGTGATCGCCCGACGGTTCAACTGGCTGATGTTCTGCTCTACTATGGCTCGTCCGTCCCACACCCAGAGCCGCAGCCATGCCGCAACAATTCGATCGATCCGCTGAAGATCTCGGCAACGCGATCCATTTCGAGCACGTCAACATCCAGGTCCCGGATCAGCGCCTGGCGACGTTATTCTACGTCACGGGACTTGGGCTCACCCGCGATCCCTATCTGATGGTGTCCGACACCAACATGTGGATCAACGTCGGGCGGAGCCAGTTTCACCTGCCGAGCGGCAGGCCACAGGTGCTGCGCGGGCATACCAGCCTCGTCATCGAGGGACGCGAGGCGCTGCTGGCGCGATTGGCATCGGTCGCCAGGAAGCTCGAGGGCACGGCGTTCACGTTCGCCGAGCACAATGACCATGTCGAGGCCGTTTGTCCGTGGGGCAACCGCATGCGCGTCCATGAACCGGACGCTACGCGCTTCGGGCGCATCACGCTCGGCATCCCCTATGTCGAATTCGAGGTGCCGGTCGGAACGGCGCCGGCGATTTGCGCCTTCTATCCTGGCATCATGGGCATGCCCGCCGAGTTGCGGAATGGCGACGGCACGGTTGCGGCGGTGAAGACGGGCCGCGATCAGCATCTGCTGTTTCGCGAGACCGATCGGCCGCAACCCGACTATGACGGGCATCATGTGCAGATGTACATCACCGACTTCTCCGGCCCGTACCGCAAGCTGCTCGCACGCGACCTGATCTCCCGCGAGGACAATCAATACCAGTACCGGTTCTGCGACATCGTCGATCTCGACAACGGCAAGAAGCTGTTCACTGTCGAGCACGAGGTGCGCAGCGCGACCCATCCGATGTTCATGCGGCCGATGGTCAATCGCAATCCTGCCGTCACCAACCGGAATTACGCCTTCGACCATGATCAAACGTCCTGGGCAATGGGACCGGACCATTACGACGGATAGGATGCCGCAAATTCGGCGAACGCAGCGTCGTGCGTCTAGACCACCTCGGTCGCATCGACGCTGCGGAGCACATCCGGCGTGCGCCGCCGGCCGCCGGCAGACATGCGGCGATAGGTCACGACCGAGATCAGCCAGGCGAGCGCGAACAGCGCGATCACGGCGAAGCCGAAATTGGCCAGCGAGTCGTTGACGGCCTCGACCAGCGCCCACACGCCGCCGGACAGGCCGAGCCGGTCGCTGATGAGCCCCAGCGCCTCGATGCCGCCGATGAACAGCGCGACCGCGACCGAGGCGCCGGTGATCGTGAGGTTGTACCAGAGCTTGCGATAGGGATCGACGAACGCCCAGCGATAGGCGCTCACCATCAGCGCGGAATCGGCGGTGTCGACCAGCGCCATGCCGGCGGCGAACAAAGCGGGGAACACCAGCACATGCGCGAGCGAGACGCCGCGCGCGGCTTCGGTAGCGGAAATGCCGAGCAGGCCGATCTCGGTCGCGGTGTCGAAGCCGAGCCCGAACAGCAGGCCGAGCGGGTACATGTGCCAGGGCTTTGCGACCAGGCGGAACATCGGACCGAGCAAGCGCGTCAGCAATCCGCGATGAGCGAGCAGCGCATCGAGCTGCGCGGCGTCGTGGACGCCCTGCTCGCGCACTTCGCGCAAAGTTCGCCACAGACCGGCGAAGATGGCGAGATTGATCGCCGCAATCACGAGCAGGAACAGCGCCGACACCGAGGTGCCGATCAGGGAGCCGATCTCCTTGAGCAGGCTGTCGCCGCCGAGGCTGACGACGCCGAGCGCGAGCAGCGTGGTGGCGACCACAACGACGGTGGAATGGCCGAGCGCGAAATAGAGGCCGACGCTTCGCGGCGTATCGCCCGCCTGCATCAGCTTGCGCACGACGTTGTCGATCGCGGCGATGTGGTCGGCATCGACGGCATGGCGCAGGCCGAACACCCAGGCGAGCAGCGCGGTCGCCATCACCGCGGGCCGGTCGGCAAACAGCGTGAAAGCCCAGGCCCATGCGGCGACGTTGGCGGCGATCAGCCCGCCGAACAGGACGATCGAACCGGGCTCGAACGCTTGCCTCGCGACGTGACCTGACCGATCCATGCCCCCTCCAAGTATGACGTTTGTATCAATCCATCATACTCTCCAGCAAGAGCCGGGCCACGTTCGGGGGAGGCAGCCGGCCGCCCGGTCGGCGCTGGTGAAGGCACTGGTTTTGTGGAGGTTTCGTATCGGGAGCGCTGGCGCAGAACACGCATCTTGTGGAAATCAACTATCCACGATCGGCAACACGCGGTCACCACGAAACGGAGCAAACGCCGCAAATACGTGAGACCGACTCAGACCCAGGAGTCCATCCGCCGGCGAACTGCACCACTGCACCAACGGTGCGGTGGGCGATAGTCTGCCGCTCATCGGCGGAACTTGGCCGGACCGTCCATTTCCCGGATCCCGAACTCGAACATTATGTTCCTCTCGTGGTTTGCTGACGGCGTGAAGTCCCTGTCGGCTCCTTTCCCGTCCATCAGATGCTACTCTGCGGACGGATGTCGCACGATGGATGGCTTGCGCAACTGGATCGCGTCCGACCAGCCACTCGCTTTCCTGTTTCGACGGTCCGCAAGCGGCGCGGAGCATCGACCTGTCAAACAGCGGACACGCCTTTCCGTTCTCGCGGCGCAATTCGCCCGAGCTTTGCTTCATGTCTCCACCCTCTTGAACCAAGAGGGCGCAGGGAAGGCCGGGTGCTGACCTAGCACCCGCGGTCCGCTGCGCGAAAGGCACACGCAGGAAGAACCGCACAGCAGCATACAGGTGTAGCCAATCACTCGGCCTTCCCTGCGCAGTGGTTGGACGGCTTATGCCGTGCTCTCCCGGGAGCCGAGTTCGTTCTGGCCTCCCTCGCCTTCCCGGAATTCACCGGCACCGCGCCGGTTGACGCGACTGCCGCCTCCGCAAGAGCTTGACCGTAGCAACGACGGCCAGGACCACACGGTTTTGCCGTACGCACGGCTCGCCATTTCGCCGCGGTTTTTCCAGCCCTGTCGACGGAGCCGGAAACTTACAGGCGAGACGAACCTGACAGCGCCGCTCATCCAGCACGAAGTTTTGGGCTCACGGAGAGCAATCCGCCCTGCCCTTAACCTCTCGCGCCCGACGCTGCCGCGTCCACCGCAAGCCCGGCTCGCGAAACGTGACGACACAAGATCGCCCCTCAAGGATGAGCCAGGATGGGCGAGACATACGACATTTCCCGAATTTCGGTAAAGTGGAATATTTTTGTGGGAAGGGGTTGACGGGGTGGCGGGTGCGGCCGTCTGTCGTCGTATGGCGATAGGAAAAGCGCGTCGGAATTCGGTTCGAGTGAGGGGCCGCCCGCGAGAATATGGCGGGCGGCTTTGTCATTAGCCCCAGTGCGCTGGTTCTGCTCGCCGGCCAGTTTCCGACAATCAGTATTTCGCAGCGATTGGGCCACCGAAGCGGTAGTTCACGCGAACGACGCCGATGTCGACGTCCTGACCGATCCGGGCGGATCCGGCAAAAGCGCCCGGCGCAAGGCCAATAACCCCAGTGCCGTAGAAGTTCACATCACGATCGCCCAGGAACAGATGGTCGTATTCCACGCCGACCGACCAGTTCGAGGCGAAGCCAAATTCGAGGCCGGCCCCCACTCCACCGCCCCAGCGGGTTTCGTTTCCGTCGACGATGGTCAGCCCGGTCGGAATATCGAACACTCGGTACTTGTCGTTGACGACCGCGGCACCGCCCTTCACGTAGAGCAGCACGTTATTCCACGCATAGCCAACCTGCCCCGTGAACAGACCGAACGCATCGATCTTGGTTTCATCTTGAACGCCCGCGATGGCGATGTTGGTGTTAGATCCCTTGAAATCGGCCCAGTTGCCCTGTGCCTCCACACCGAACACCCAGTTCGCCGACTGCCAGCGGTAACCGATCTGACCGCCGGCCGTGCCGCCGGTCGTATCGTGGCACCCCATGGCAACGGCCGGAACGACGGGAACGCCCCCGGCATTGACCTCATCCCAGCACTTGTGGGCGGAACCGGCGCCGCCATTGATGCCGATGTAGAAGCCGCTCCAGTCATAGATCGGAGCGATCATCGACGGCGGCGCCTTGGCATAGGGCCGCGCCGCCAGATCAGCGGCAAATGCGGGAGCCGCAAGGGCAATAAAGGCAGCGGCGGCGAGCGAGATTTTCTTCATTTTTGATCCGCTTTCGAATCAAGTGCAGCGCCCCCAGTTTGCAACCTAACATTTTCCGCCGAAGATTGTGTCGCGCGAGCGCCACACCGCGGGAGAAACTCAAGCTCGTAGCAACCATTAAGAACGATGTGATCGCCCTCCTGGTCTAGCGTGACACCGTGCTCACGGCCGTCAAGGATGGCCTGGCG